>JAJKIP010000248.1 GCA_021154405.1 Segetibacter sp.
GTACATTTGCTGTCATTTTTACCCTTCCAATTTTGTAAATTGTGCCTGATGAGCCGTGGACGCAAATACCACCTTTTAACTTTTGCCATTCTCCTTTTGGGGCTTAACCTCTGCGCACAGATCACTCCGCCAGTAGCCGAAACAGATAGCATTCCACCAATTCCCTCCTATAAGGAGCGTTCCAAAAACTGGGGTCCGAATGATACCATCATGACGGATGCCATCTGGACAGGAAAGGAGATGATGAGCTACAAGGAAGAATCGATGGTTTGGGTAGGTAATCTTTCCTCCAAAAAACTGGAGAAATATATAGCCGAGTGGACACGGCTGCGCAATGCGGTTTATGTATGTTATCCCTATGCACGTGTTGCCGGCGCTACGATCAATGATATAACTGCGAAGCTTGCCAATGTCACCTCCAAAAAAGAAAGAAAGGAATATATCAAATCAAGAGAAAAAGAACTGCGCAAACAATTTACAGAGCCGTTATCCAATCTGTCCGTTTACCAGGGGAAAGTGCTGATGAAACTGATCAACCGTCAAACAGGAAATAACTGTTACGAAATATTAAAAGAATACAAAGGTGGATTAAATGCCAGGGCTTATCAAACGGTAGCCTTCTTCTTTGGCAGCAGTCTCAAACAGGATTGGGACCTTAAAGATCAAAACGATCGCCAGATCGAAAACTTTGTTAAGGAAATTGATGGCAACTGGTATGGTAATCCATATCGGAAATAAGGGCTTAAAAACGCCATTGTTGGTGTTTTCCGTCTAACTCCAAAATATTCCGAGCATATACGGGCAAGGAAACACCAACAACTCTATATGAGGCAGAAACGCTAAGTTCGGTTGGTGGTGACGATTCCCATTACAGTATGAGTCTGATTAAGTAAACACCAACAACGGCCTAAAAGCCAGAAACCATATTTGAAGTTAATAAGGGCCTTAAGCGATCCTCGATTTTTATTATCTTTCATTTATGAAATTAGATATTCTCGCCATCGGTGTTCATCCCGATGATGTAGAGCTCGGATGTTCGGGCACATTGATCAATGAGATAAAAAGGGGAAAGAAAGCCGGAATACTGGACCTCACACAGGGCGAACTCGGTACAAGAGGTACAATTGAAACAAGGTATAAAGAAGCGGCTGATGCAGCCAGGATCATAGGAGTTGCCGTAAGAGAGAACCTGAAAATGCGGGATGGATTCTTCAGGAATGATGAAGAACACCAGCTGCAACTGATCCAGGCCATCCGAAAATACCAGCCTGAGATCATTATCGGGAATATTCTGGCTGACCGTCATCCTGACCATGGAAGGGCCGGGCATCTGATCAATACAGCCTGCTTCTTATCAGGTCTTTCCAAAATTGAAACAAAGGATGGTGAAGGCAGACCACAGGAAAAATGGAGACCGAAATACTTTTTGCAATATCTGCAAGACTGGTATCATGAACCAGACCTGCTGATCGATATAACTGATGTATTTGAACAGCGCATGCAAGCCATCAGTGCCTACGCCACCCAATTTCATACTGCTAAAAGCTCATCGGAAGGTCCTCAGACCTATATATCTACACCAGATTTCCTGGAAGCCGTCAAAGCGCGCGCCCGTATGCTGGGAAAGAAAATAGGGGTAACATTCGCCGAAGGGTTTCTGACAGAAAAGAAGATTGGGATCAGAAACCTGGATTCCCTGATCCAGGTTGAAACGTGACAATATCCTGTTAAAAATGGAATTGTTTCTGTTATCATAAACTTATCCTCAAATATTGAATAATGTGATAATAATGAGGTACTTTTGCAGGTAGTTTTACAGAACTAATCCATTAATAATGTCAAGTCCTAAATTCCCGAAAATACCCCTCTCCTTTCATAGTGAACTTAAGAAAAGAATAGCCGAATATTTTAGTCAAAAAGGCAAGCGACCTACAGGCAATTTTAAGCTCTATTTAAAGGCTGGTATACTCCTGGCCAGTTTTATTGGCGTTTATGTACACCTGGTATTCTTCACTCCGCCCGCCATTTGGGCAATAACTGAATCTGTTTTGATGGGTTGCCTTATTGCAGCTATCGGGTTCAATGTGATGCACGATGGCGCTCACGGGAGTTTTAGCCGGTATAAATGGGTGAATAATATTGCATCCAATTTCGCCAATTTCCTGGGTGCGAGCCAGCATATGTGGAAAACAAAGCATAATGTGATCCATCATACCTATACAAATATTCACGGTGTTGATGATGATATTGAGGCACGTCCACTTCTGCGTCTTTGCGATGAGCAGCGTCATTACGGCATTCATCGTTACCAGCATATGTATTTTTGGCTTGCCTATTCTTTTTTGTATATGTATTGGGTATTTGTATCTGATTACACGAAATATTTCACTGGAAAAATAAATGGCACTGAATTGCCACGCATGAGCGTTTCAACTCATTTTCAATTCTGGTTCTACAAAGCATCCCATGCCTTCCTTTTTGTAGTGCTTCCTATTCTAATGGTTGGGGCTATTCCCTGGCTGATTGGGTTCCTTTCCATGAGCCTGGTTGCAGGATTTGTATTAAGCATCGTATTCCAGCTGGCACACACTGTTGAACATACCCATTTCCCTCTTCCGGATAACGCCACTAATAAAATGGAAGATGAGTGGGCCATTCACCAGATAAAGACCACGGCTAATTTTGCTACCCGTAATAAGGTAGTTAGCTGGCTGGTTGGAGGATTGAATTTCCAGGTGGAGCATCACCTGTTCCCCAAGATCTCACACGTCCATTATCCTGCCATCAGCCGCATTATCAAGCGTGCCTGCCAGGAATATGGCATTCAATATATCGAATACCCGAGAGTACGTATTGCTATTGCATCCCATGTTGCCTACCTGCGTCAGTTGGGAAGAAAGTAATCCGGATTGCGGATTTGAACGTAACTTGCCAGCCGCATTTTAATTTATCAGAATGGTAGATCTAGCAAACTATGACCCGGATCATGTAGGTAATCCTAACAACAATATCTTCGGGCTCCCCACAAATGAAGAAGACGCAAGGCTTATAATCGTTCCGGTTCCCTGGGAAGTTACAGTAAGTTACCTTGCAGGAACTGCCCGCGCCCCTGAGGCCATTTGCAAAGCAAGTTTACAGGTTGATCTTTTTGACCCTGATGTTCCTGAAGGCTGGAAACAGGGTTACTTTATGCGCTCTGTTGACCGTAAGGTGCTAATGAAAAGTGATTACCTGCGTAAGGAAGCTGAATTGTATATCGACTATATCTCCCGTGGAGAGGATGTAAGTGCCAACCAGTTCATGAGCAAGACACTTAAAGAAGTGAATGCCGGTGGTGAATACCTGAACACATGGGTTTATGAGCAGACTAAAGCGTTACTGGACAAAGGTAAGCTGGTGGCCATACTGGGTGGTGATCACAGTACTCCGCTCGGTTATATGAAAGCCATTGCACAAACCCATCCTGAGTTTGGTATCCTCCAGATCGATGCGCATTGTGATCTGCGTGAAGCCTATGAAGGCTTCAATTATTCCCATGCAAGCATTATGCTTAATGCATTAAACGAAATACCCCAGATCACAAAACTGGTACAGGTGGGGATCCGCGATTATAGTAACGGAGAATTTGATTATATCCGCGAAAGCAGGGACAGAGTAGTTACCTATTTCGACAAGAATATAAAGAACCGTCAATATGAAGGTGATTCCTGGAAACAGATTGCCGAAGAGATTGTAAGCAAACTTCCCCAGAAAGTTTATATCAGCTTTGATATTGATGGCCTTGACCGCAAACTCTGTCCGCATACCGGAACTCCTGTTCCAGGTGGATTTGAAACAGAAGAAGTATATTATATATTCCGGAAAGTAATGGAAAGTGGCAGGCAGATCGTTGGCTTTGATCTTGTAGAGGTGGGTATCAGTGATTCTGACTGGAATGCCAATGTGGGTGCCAGAGTGTTGTTCAAACTATGCAATCTACTGGTGGCCAGCAATAGTTAATCAGCTATCTTAACAGCTGCCACATGGAAAGATTCCTTTTAACATTGAAGAACGCAAAGCTCAGATCTTATAATTTGATAAGATGGCTGCTACTTTTCCTGAACATTATTGCGCTGTATATTGTTTCCTTTTCCAAACCCGGCTCATTTGGTGACAGGTTCGGAATTACTGGTATTCTTCTATTGTCCATTCTATACCTGTTTGTAAAAAGAACCGAGAAATTTGCAACAGTTGACAGAAGATGGGCCCTTTTAGGAATAAACGCTATTATCATTTTCTTCTGGATAAAATGGAATTTATACCTGGCTGCCACCGCTACCATCTTATTCGAAGTAATTTACCTGTATTCTATCCGGAAATTTGAAGTAGAGGTAGACAGGCAAAGCATCCTTTATCCCTCCTTTCCCAAAAGGAGGATATTATGGAATGAATTGCAGAATATTGTTCTGAAGGACGGGATCCTGACCATCGATTTCAGGAACAACAAGCTGATACAGCAGGACCTTGATGAAGAAGTTGCTGTAAATGAGAAAGAATTTAATGAATTTTGTCAACAGCAATTGAGTAAATGAGCCTGAAACAATCTCCCTATATTCTTTATTCAGACGGCAAAGGAAACATCTTTGAAGATGAAACCCTGTATGTAACCGGCCGAAGCGGATGGGATGCATTACCCATACCCAACGATGAGTGGATCGAGTTACCCGACGGTGGTTCATTGTATGAATTGCCCGGAAGAAGAGGGATCGGAATTGATGTAAAGACCGGGGAGATGCGGCTTTGTGAAAAAGGCTGGGCTGTTGCCGCCTTCATTCCTCCAGCTCATAGTGGTTTTTATCTTGCTGCATATGAAACGGCACCAGATGCACCTACCCTTCCGCTGTTTTGTTATACAGCAGTGGGATGGCATAAAGAAAAGACATATGTTCCTGCTGTAAGAATTGAACCTGATATAAGGCAGGACTGTGCAGGTTATGATCAGAAGAAAGTGGAGACAGGTGTAAAACAATTACTCAAAGCCTATCCGCATAACAGGCTTGTTAATCATCTGGCCAATAACTGTGCGTTAACCTACCATTGTCCTGCTGCACGTAATTATTTCCTGGGTCGCTGGGAATGCCCGATACCAGCATCACCTGCCTGTAATGCCAATTGTGTAGGATGCATCTCACTACAACCCGATGAAGAAACGATTGTATCCACCCAGGACCGTCTTACATTCAAACCCACACCCGAAGAAATTGTAGAATATACAGTGCCGCACCTGGAAGGAGCTCCCTATCCTATTGTAAGCTTCGGACAGGGATGTGAAGGGGAACCATTGCTAATGTGGGAAACCATCAGGGAAGCAATTATCGAGATCAGGAAGCATACTCCAAAAGGAAGTATTAATATCAATACCAATGGATCAAAGCCTGATGCAGTGAAGGCATTATGTGAAGCAGGTTTGGATTCAATACGGGTAAGTACCAATTCTGCAAGGCGGGAGATCTATATGCCTTATTATCGTCCTAATAATTATGATTTTGACGATATAGTAGAAAGCCTCAAAGTGGTTCGTGATTTTGGCGGCTGGACATCCATCAATTATTTTGTTTTCCCTGGAATGACTGATAGTGAAGCAGAATATGAGGCATTGAGAAAACTTATCAAAGACACAGGTCTTTGTATGATCCAGTGGAGAAATTTCAATATCGATCCAGATTGGTACTTAGGCAAGATTGGAGTTTCTGATACAGGACCCTGTATGGGTGTAAAGAATCTGCAGGAGGAGATCAGGAATGAATTTCCCAATCTGCGTTATGGTTATTTTAATCCTCCGATAGAAAGAATAAAGGGAAATTTTCAAATAGACTTTGCGCACTAATCAAAAAACACGAAATGAAGAAGGGGGCAATAGCCCCCTTCTTTGTTCTCACTATATACTCATATACTCATGCCGAAGAATAAGTTGATTAGTCAGTGCACTTAATGCACTTTTTACTGTTAGCATTATTTCACGGATAGTTTTCCAAAAATATTACCAAACCCCTCCAATTGTGGAAAAGTAAGAGATGTGTGCTTTAAACAATGTTTATCCAGCATTATCTATGATGAGGATGAGATTGGATAAATGTGTAAAAGCGGGAAATTGGGGAATTACGGTAACAGTATTCGTAAAAAACCATAGCGTAAATCAGAGTACTTATCAAAATCTTAACATTTTATATATAAGCGTCCAGGCACGCAGCACCGTCTTTGTTTCGTTAATAACACATGTGAACAACAACGGTTTCAGTATTCTTAACGCAATCTCTACTTTTGTATGAATAACGCGCACGCTATGTCTGCATCCTTTGAAGCCCGCAAGAACTCACAGGCTACCCTGATCACCGCTGTTTTTGCAACAGCTCTGGGGCTGCTGATGTTTCTGTGGTCATGGAAGATAGCTGAGATCATTCCAACGCCTCCTGATGAGGGCGTTCTGGTGGAGCTAAATATCCCTGAGGAACCTGAACCTCCTGTGCGGAGCATAGGTGGAGGCGGTGGGGGAAATGACGTGGAAGCGCCCGAGAAAGCCGGTATTGCGAAACCTTCTCCCCCTGATCCCGGTACTGAAAAAGATGCAAAAGATGTTGCAGATGATCCAACAGAAAAGGAATCACCTCCCATATTGAGACCAGATAAGCCCAAGCCTAATGCACCTACTATAAATGAAAATAAGGAACCTGTAAAAACACCTCCTAAGGTTGATCCTGCACCTCCCTCTCCTCCAAGACCAAAGGCTGTGCTTGGAAAGACAACTACAGGCAGCGGACAAGGCGGTGGTGTTGCTACCACCTATGACCGGGCAGGCGGCAAGGGAACTGGCTATGGCGTAGGAAACGGAACTGGAACTGGTGGTGGTGAAGGCAATGGCACAGGTGGTGGTAGAGGAAATGGTGTTGGTCCACAGGTTACTAAAGGAGATCGCAGCATTATAGGTTCTTACAATTTTGAGGGTGATCTTGACAAGGCTACCATATATGTTGATATAAAAGTTTCACCTGATGGAGTTGGAGAGTTTCTTCAATTCGCACGGGGATCTTCCTCTCAGAACTCTTCTTATCGCACAGCCATTGTACAATACCTGCGCAGAATGCGGTTCAATAAATCAGATCATGAATCAACCGTTACGGTTCGATTTAATTTCAGAGTGAACGGATAAGTAATAAAGTTTAATTTCGTTGTGCAGATTGGTATAAATGAATTATCAGCAAACAACGGACTATCTTTTTACAAGGCTTCCAATGTACAGTCGCATTGGCGCAGCTGCATATAAGGCGGACCTTGATAATACCATCCGTTTATGCAATGAGCTTAATAATCCCCAAAACAGTTTTAAATCGGTTCATATTGCCGGAACTAACGGCAAAGGCTCAGTAAGCCATATGCTTGCCGCCATTTTGCAGACTGCAGGATATAAAACCGGTTTATACACTTCTCCTCACCTCAAAGATTTCCGTGAACGCATCCGTGTAAATGGGGAAATGATCAGGGAACAATTTGTTGTTGATTTTACGGAACGTATTCAGGCCCTGGTGGATGAAATAGAACCCAGTTTCTTTGAGATAACCGTTGCAATGGCCTTTGATTATTTCAGGCAGGAACAGGTTGATATTGCCATTATTGAAACCGGATTGGGTGGTCGACTGGACAGCACCAATATCATCACACCTGAGATTTCAGTTATTACCAATATTGGCTGGGACCATATGGCCATACTGGGTGATACGCTTGAAAAGATCGCTGCAGAAAAGGCTGGTATCATCAAAGAAAAGGTCCCTGTAGTAATTGGTGAGATCCTGCCGGAAACAGAATCAGTCTTTACCAATACAGCCACAGCTAAAAGCGCCCCCTTATTTATCGCTACCCGGCAATTCCATGCCATGGAATGGAAATGGGAGAATCACCAGATCATTGTTGAAGTAGCTGAAGAACACAAGACTGATCATCAGTTTTTCCAATTAGACCTTCCCGGTTTATATCAGGCAAAGAATCTATTGACTGTTCTACAGACCTGCAATTTATTACAGGGCAAGGGATGGAAAACTGATCTGCCCATCATCCACACCGCATTAAAACAGGTTAAGAAATTTACGGGACTTCATGGCCGATGGGATATAATTCATCAAAAGCCCACGGTTGTCCTGGATGTGGGTCATAATGTAGATGGATTCCAGCAGATACTGAAGCAGGTTGAAGTTACCGATCATCGTGAACTGCATATCATTCTTGGAATGGTAAAGGATAAAGAAACTTCAGCTGTATTAGGGTTATTGCCTCCAACTGCCCATTATTATTTTGCGCAGGCGCCCATACCAAGAGCTATTGATTCAACAGAACTGCAAAGGAATGCGGCAGAATTTAAATTGAAAGGAAAGGCATTTATGGACGTAAATCTTGCATTGAAGGATGCCCGGTCCAAGGCCCATCCTGATGATCTGATCATTGTTTGCGGAAGTGTGTTCCTTGTGGGTGAAGTAATTAATCAGTAGGATAACTCTCCTATTTTTTCCAATCCATATAATATACAGGTCACATGCATTGCCTGTACTATTTTATTCTCCCGGATCATAGCTTTGAGTTCATCTATAGTAACCAGGTCAACCTGTATTTCTTCATTGGCATCCAGATTCTGATCACTTGTTTTTTTACCACCTTTGGCAAGGAACATGTGCATCAGGTTAGTATTAGTGGAAGGATTGGCGGATATCTTGCCGAGATATTCATAGGAAGAGAAAGTATAGCCGGTTTCTTCCTTCAGTTCACGGGCAATGGCCTCTTCAAAATTCTTATCTGTGTCATCCACACAACCACCAGGTAACTCAATACATATTTCATCAAGGGCATGGCGATATTGCCGTTCCAGGATGATCTTTCCATCTTCTGTTAAAGCCAGTGCAGCTACCCATGTAGGGAATTCATAAACATAGTAAGGATCAACAATGCCACCATCCGGTTTTTGGCAACGGTCTTTCCTGACTTTGAACCAGAGATCGTTAAATAAATATTCCGAGGAGAGTATCTTCCATTTCATAATCTACCATCCCATCTTTTCCCTTAGCGTAGTAATATGTGCCACATGGTGTCTGCAGTGCCAGGCATACATTCCCAGCAGGTACCACAATCGTAATGTTTTTTTATGTTCCGGGTGGAACACAGTGCGATTATTCCATTCATCATCCTTCACATATTTTAATGTTTCATACCAGCGGGTATGCAATGCATGAAGAAGCGTGAGGGATATATTGACCGGCAGTTTTTGAACATCATTCATTTCAGCCCATAATTTTTCTTCATAGGGCTTGATAGTAGGATTATCTTCTGTCAGCGCCAGTTTGAAACGGCAATAGGCATTGATATGACTATCTGCAACGTGATGGATCAACTGGTGAACGGTCCATCCACCTTCCCTGTAAGGCGTCTGCAACTGATGTTCATCCAGATTAAGAATGGCATTTTCCAATGAAGCAGGAAGGAACTTTATGTCGGCCAGCCATTCCACCTTGGTCTGTATGGAAAAAGGCTGCGGTTCATATTTGCCAACAGGATAGCGCGCGTCTGTTATTACCATAATCCCTCTTCGTAGTTAAATAGTTTATTTAATTATTTCCAGCAATTCCACTTCAAACAGCAGGGTGGCGCCTCCGGGAATATCATTTCCCGCGCCCCTGTCTCCATAAGCCAGCTCAGATGGAATCCATAACCTCCAGTGACTCCCGGTTTTCATCAAAGGAATAGCAATCTGCCAGCCCTGGATTAATGATCGTAAGGGAGCTGAAAATGGCTGGTTGCGTTTGAAGGAACTGTCAAATTCTTTTCCATCCAGGAGAGCGCCTTTGTAATGGGCCTTGATCTTATCAGTAAGCAATGGCTGCGGGCCATTACCTTCTTTTAAAACTTCATACTGAATGCCCTCAGGCAATTCCTTTACACCCGGTTTGTCTTTATTCGTTTGCATAAACGATTTGCCATACTGTTTCTGGGTATCAATCCTGCTTTGCATAAATTCTTTTAGTTTATTTTGAATGCTCATCCTATAGCAAATTATTCCTCTTTCAGTGAATGACCGGTTAAATGGATAAATACATCTTCCAGGTTAGCCTGCTTTACCTGTTTTGGACGTTCAAAGCCGGTTGCTACAAGATCATCGATCATTTTGTCTGGTGTATCTAATGATTTGATCTTTCCGGCATCCATAATGGCAATGCGGTCGCAGAGATATTCTGCTTCATCCATATAATGCGTGGTAATAATAACCGTAGTGCCTCTTTGTCTAATATCCTTAATTAGTTCCCAAAGGCTTCTTCTCGCCTGCGGATCCAGTCCAGTTGTAGGTTCATCAAGAAAGATAATGCGGGGCTGATTAATAAGTGTGGTAGCTACAGAGAAGCGCTGCTTCTGACCGCCACTGAGGTCCTTGAATTTTGATTTTGCTTTTTCTTTGAGGTTTACTGATTCCAGTAGCTCCATAGCTGCCACTTCGCGGTTGTATAAGCCGGAAAACAGTTCAATCAGCTGAAGGAGATTAAGACCGGGATAGTATCCGCTTGTCTGTAATTGAACGCCGATGATCTTTTTGATCTCGCCAGAGTCTTTATCCAGATTCAGGCCATCTACCAGCACTTCGCCGCTGGTCTTCTCGCGAAGGGTTTCAATGATTTCCAGTGTAGTGGACTTGCCAGCGCCATTACGGCCCAGCAGTCCGAATATCTCACCTTCGTAAACTTCAAATGAGATGTCTTTTACTGCCTGGAAACTGCCATAATTCTTTACCAGATTCCTGACAGAAATGATTGTTTTCTTTGCCATTGTGCAGCAATTTACACCAATTCAGCCTGCACTTATTTGCCCGGGGCAAAAATTTAATCGATAAATAGCTGGGTGTAGTAGAGAACCCCGCGCCTGTCCCGGGCAACACCAATTCCAATGTATTTATAAGGGCCGAGCATATTGCGACGATGACCCGAGGAGCTTTTCCATCCTTCGACTACATCCTTGCCGTTATGTGAACCATAAGCGACATTTTCAGCGAAATGTGTAGCATGCGGGAAATATTTCCGGGCCCGGGCTTCCCTTGTATCAAATCCATCATGACCGAATTCTACCCTGCCTCTGGCCATATCCTCCGTATGTTTTTGAGCAATTGCATTTAGCTCTTCCTGCATTTCCAGTGGTGGAAGTCTTTTTGATTTCCTGAATTTGTTGGTAAAGCTGAGTACTTCACCAACCACATTATCCTGAAAAGTAAATGATAAGACACTTGCAATAATTACTAAAGAGAAGAAACCTGTAAGAAGCTGTTTTGTTTTCATCGGTGCTTATAATAAATCCTTTCAAGACAAGATTTATACCAATTGGGTTTCAGATAAGTTAAAGTATTTTGAATCAATTCCTCAATCCATGGTTCCTGAGGCGTGTGAAGAACACGCGGGAAACATGACGCAGTATGCTAATCAATTTTCGGCTTCACTCAGGCATCCTTCCAATTCTGCCATCATATCCCTGCTTCCAATAAACATTGGGGTGCGCTGATGCAATTCCGTGGGCTGGATTTCCAATATTCGTTCTTTTCCATTGGTAGCTTTTCCGCCAGCTACCTCCACTATAAATGCAAAAGGATTGCATTCATACAGAAGCCGCAATTTCCCTTTTGGCTTTTCAATAGTGCCTGGATACATAAATATCCCGCCTTTGATGAGATTGCGATGCACATCAGAAACCATACTGCCGATATAGCGCTGCGTATAGGGCCCGCCATTAGTTTTATCTTTTCTCTGGCAGGCATCAATA
This sequence comes from Segetibacter sp., assembly GCA_021154405.1. Lineage (GTDB taxonomy): Bacteria > Bacteroidota > Bacteroidia > Chitinophagales > Chitinophagaceae > JAJKIP01. Next base: position 11,815 of record JAJKIP010000248.1, read on the forward strand.
TACTTCTGCACTCCTTTGCCATAACGGAAAAAATTACCATGATTCACGGAATAGATCTTCCCGTTTGGAGGACATTTAATATCCGGATGGCTCATGGTGAATTCGCCAATAGATGGGTCCAGCGTAAATCCATTTACGCCTCGGCGGGTTCCATACACCAGCATGGTAGAAGAACCATAAACAATATAACCTGCCGCTACCTGCTGTAATCCTTTTTGCAGAAAATCATCCTTGACCGCAATAGATCCACGGGGTGATACACGACGATAAACACCAAAGATGGTCCCAATAGAAACGTTCACATCGATATTTCCGCTGCCATCCAGTGGATCAAAAAGGCAAACGTATTTGGAGTTCTTGCTTACATTATCATTGAACGCAATGAAATCATCTATTTCTTCACTGGCAATTCCCGCACAACTTATACCATGCTGCAAAACACCCATAAACTGGTTGTTGGCATAGATGTCCAGCTTTTTAACATCTTCACCCTGTACGTTCACACTGCCTGCATCACCCAGGATATCCACCAGGCCCGCCTTGTTAACTTCAACATTAACGCGCTTGGCTGCCAAACCTATATCCCGTAAAAGACTGCTAAGTTCGCCAGTGGCCTGCGGAAACTGCCTTAACTGCTGAATAGTAAATTCATCGAGCGTGAGAACATGTCTATTCAGATTCATTATTGAGTTATTTGAGAGCGAAGATATAAATCGGAAGCCGAAAACCGAAAGTAAGTCTATCGGCTTTCAGCAACCGGTTACAATCACTCAATAATCTCAATAATGATAGGATCACATCCTATTCCAGGGAAGGAAAAAGTTCCACAACCTGTACGGCTTCCTGATTTATAAAAACCTGAAGCATTGTTGTTAACTGGTAAATTCCTGTTTATGACAAGGCGGTACCACGACTTCTGACTGCCAATCGTTCCAAAATCGAATTTCAGGCCGGGTCTTGTAAAACATGACTGGCTTGGATCAATGGCAAGCTCCGGGCTAAAATCAGTCCAGCTGATTCCATCTGCGCTGGTTCCGGCATTTACAAGATTAGCAGCAGTAACGCAGGCCCCAAAAGAAAATCCCCAATGGCTTAAGCCCTGTGCAGTACCATTGTTCCCATTGCCCGGATTTGGATTTTGTACGCTCCATACCCATGTCCAGGTATTATCTCCATTATCAGTAACAGATTCCAGGATTATGGAATAAGGATTACCAATGGATGCAAGATTGGATGAAGATCCATCAACCCCTACAAATTCATCATTGGTAGTGAAAGTGTTCTTCGTTGACAGATCAGCATTCTTTGAACAGGAAATGGTGGTCATTAGAAATATGGCTACGAACCATAATTTGGAAGTGTTTTTCATAAGGCTATTTTAGATTGATTAATTCAAACAATATAGGCTTTTTAGACAACCCGCAAAACAGTAAAACACATCGTATGTATACCGGCTGAAACCGTATTTTGAGAATGGGTATTATATACAGGTAATTTCCTATAGAAAAGTTGATCGCATTATCTTTGCCCCCGCCATTGCAGGTGCACTGCTATACAGGATTAAACAGCAAGTATGAAAGTTTTCAAATTTGGTGGAGCTTCAGTAAATAATGTTGAACGCATTAAGAACGTTGCAGATATACTGAAGCAGTATGACGGGCAAAAGCTGGTTGTCATTATTTCAGCAATGGGAAAAACGACGAATGCGCTGGAGAAAGTGACTGAGGCTTTTTTCAAAGGGAAAAAAGAAGAAGCCCTGCAGTTATTTGATCAGGTAAAAAAACAGCATCTGGATACCGCCAAATACCTGCTGGTCACCAATTACCTCGCCTGTGAAAGGCAACTTCAGGATTTCTTTACTGAAGTAGAATGGCTTTTACATGATAAGCCAGCCCGCCATTATGATTATTATTATGACCAGGTGGTCTGCTGCGGGGAAATGTTATCTACCTGTATCGTGAGTCACTACCTGAATGAAACGGGCATCCAAAACAAATGGATGGATATACGGGATATAATCCGGACGGATGATAATTTCCGGGATGCAGGGATCAACTGGTTAATAACCAGGGATGCCGTTCAAAAAACAGTACTTCCTCAATTTGATCAATTTAATATAATACTCACGCAGGGCTTTGTAGGATCCACCGATGAGAATGAAAGTACAACGCTGGGGCGTGAAGGAAGTGATTACACTGCTGCTGTATTCACTAATATCCTGGATGCACAGAGCCTGACAATCTGGAAGGATGTGGTTAGCGTGATGAATGCAGATCCCAAACAATTCCCTGATGCAAGACCCATCTATGAACTGAATTATAATGAAGTGATTGAAATGGCCTATTATGGAGCACAGGTAATTCACCCCAAGACCATTAAACCTTTGCAGAATAAAGGCATCCCCCTGTATGTTAAATGCTTCCTGGATCCGTCTCTTCAGGGCACACATATTCATAGCCAGCAGTTAAAAAATCTTCCGCCGATCATTGTTCTGAAGCAAAACCAGGTTATGATGGTAATGAATACCATGGATTTTTCTTTTATTGGCGATAATCACCTGGAACAGCTCTACCATGTATTTGAGAAACTTAAAATGAAGCCAAACCTCACACAGAATGGAGCCATCAGTTTTATTTGTGCTTTGGATGATCATGCTGAAAAAATAGACCAGCTGGCACAGGAAGCATCCACCCTGTTTGAGGTATCTGTAATGAAAGGACTTTCCTTATTAACCATACGGCATTACACACCGGAATATTTCGATAAACTGACAGGGGGGAAAACAATATTACTGCGTCAGCAAACGCCTGAAACCGTTCAGGTTCTTTTGAAATGGGAAACTGGGAAAGCTTAATTTATCTGTACTGTAACTGTCTGGATCATTTTCTTTGCAACAGGCTTATCATTGAGCGTGGCAGGTTGCCAGGTTGGCATTTTCTCCATTCGAGAGATCAATTCATCATTAAAATCTTCATCTTTCATACCCTTTAGTACTTTGAAGTTGGTGGGAGTTCCATCTTTATCAACGATAAATTCAACCTGAACATAAGCCTTGGTGATCCCAACCGGCAGGAATTCAACCATGCCAGCTCCTACTTCATCCAGGTATTTCATAAAAGCATCAGCACCACCCTCAAACTGAGGCCATGTATGAACTGATTCAGGCAGACTTGCAATGGTACGCTGACGATGTTGAACAGGTACCCTGTTAGCCTTTTTAACTTCACTAACTGCTCTTGCGGATGCAGCAGCATTGATGATATAATCGCCTTTATCATTGATGAGGACAACGGGAAGCTGTTTGAATTTTTCGAAGTAATCGTATGCGTCTTCCAGTCTGTCGCTCCACGCTTTAAGCTGAGCATCATCCTTAGTAAGATTCGCCAGGAATTTCGCACTTTTTGGCACATTGTACCTTATGGGGAAAATATGAACAGGGATATAATCCTGTCCTTCGCTTTTTGCATGGGCGGCAAGGACATATAATTCCTGAATCTGCGGATCAGTCATTGGAATACAACCTACAGTAACGCAGCTGCCGTGGATATAAACATCTGCTCCCGGGCGGTAGGTATCACTCAATACCTTATCCGATTCATTAGGGTAATTGATCCCCAGGGACAGGTAGTAATTGCTTTTGGGATTGAACTCATTGATATAATAAAAACCTTCCGGCACCTGGTAATCCCCTTCCATACGCTTGGGACCAAGCGTTCCAGCCAGGGCACAAACCTTATACGTCTTGAATAATTTGAATTGTTCGTTAATTTCATTCTTTACCCATACTTCCATTTGACTGTCATACTTGAAAGAACGGATATAAATGTATTTCGCCGGCCAATGTAACTTTTTGGCTTCGAACTGCTTTTGGAGGGTATCTTCTTTTTTCCTGAAGGATTCGTCTGCCCGTGGGAAGGTCTTTTGATATTCTATAAATGATGCGTATGCTCCGTCTGTTTTGAATGCAGACGTTTGGGCGGCAACGGAACCAGCGAGGGTAATTGCGAAAAGTGCGGATAAAAGAAGCGTTTTCATTAACTGGTTTTCTTTAGAATTAACGGACAGGAGGGCTTTTTATTTCCCATGCCCTGTGAATCAATTGTAAAGATAAGCCGGAAGCTGGAAGAGTGGGTTAGAAAACAACAAATAGGGGGAAAAATTCAATTGACAGGAGGGTTTTTTCACCGGCCTCACCGTACTTCCGTCCCCAGCTCTCATAAATTTCCCCGCGCTTCCTGTTCCCGCTCTATGGCTTCAAACAGGGCCTTGAAATTGCCTTTGCCAAAGCTTTTGGCTCCTTTGCGTTGAATGATCTCAAAAAATAAGGTTGGCCTGTCTTCTACCGGTTTTGAAAACAGCTGAAGCAGGTATCCTTCATTATCCCTGTCAACCAGTATGCCTAATTCGCGAAGCGGAGCCAGGTCTTCGTCAATCTGCCCAACGCGGTCAAGCAGGTCATCATAATAGCTTGTCGGCACCTGCAGGAATTCCACTCCCCGGCTCATCAGTTCCCTTACCGTTTTTACAATATCATTCGTGGCAAGAGCCACGTGCTGTACCCCTTCCCCATTATAAAATTCAAGGTATTCTTCTACCTGGGATTTCTTTTTACCCTCAGCAGGTTCATTAATTGGGAACTTTACAAATCCATTTCCACTGCTCATTACTTTACTCATGAGTGCTGAGTATTCAGTAGAAATATCTTCGTCATCAAATGTGAGAATGTTTTTAAAGCCCATTACATCTTCATAGAATTTTACCCAGGGGTTCATCTGGTTCCAGCCTACATTACCCACGCAATGGTCAACATATTGCAGACCTGTATCGATTGGCTTGAAATGTGGATTGCTCCAGGCCCTGTAGCCTGGCATGAATGCACCATGGTAATTCTTTCTTTCAATGAACAGGTGTACAGTATCACCATAAGTATGAATTCCACTCATGACCAATTCTCCATCATCATCTTTCAATACAACAGGTTCCAAATAAGATTTGGCGCCACGGGAGGTGGTTTCTTTCCAGGCGCTTGTGGCATCCGGTACGCGAAGGGATAATGCTTTTACTCCATCTCCGTGTTTATTTAGATGTTCGGCAATTTCGTTGCCGGGGCGTAAAGGAGTAGTCAGTACGAAAGTGAGTTTATGTTGTCTTATTGCATAACTCGCTCTGTCCTTATGACCTGTTTGAGGTCCTGAGTAAGCCAGCGCCTGGAAACCGAAAGCGCTCATGTAATAGTGGGCCGCCTGTTTGGCGTTGCCAACATAGAACTCTACATAATCAGTGCCTTCCAAAGGAAGAAAATCAGTAGTGGAATTTTGCCTGGCCTGTGAAGCTGCTGTTTTCATAACTGGAGAATTATAATGCAAAGATTTAATTAAGAAAAATAGGATGTATTCTCGAATGCATGGTGGGTCTGATTGGGGCCCGCTTTCGCTAAAGCTTCAGCGGGTAATGCCACACTTAGCTAGCTTCTGCGGGTAAGATATGTTCCCATTGCAAGGGTCTCCATCAGCAGGTTGAATTGATCCCGCTGATCTTCAAAAATCTTGTGGGGGTAATCAGGAAGCATTATACAAATTTACATTTTTAACTGAGAAATGCCACGATGGTTTAGTTCTACAACCTAAACCCCACGCCCCTTCCCTATATTTGCCGCATGGATAAAAATTCCGCTCCTTCCAAAATTGGTATCCTTGGAGGAGGGCAGCTTGGCCGGATGTTATTACAGGAAGCAGCAAACTATACTGTAGAAACCTGGGTAATGGAAAATGATGACCAATGTCCAGCGGCTCATCTCTGCCACCATTTTGTAAAAGGTGATATAAAAAACTTTAATGACGTATATGCTTTCGGTAAAAAACTGGATGCATTGACCATTGAAATAGAAAATGTAAATACGGAAGCGCTCGAAAAACTGGAAAGTGAAGGCGTTAAGATCTATCCTCACCCTTCGGTGTTAAAAACAATCCGCAACAAGATCCTGCAGAAGGAATATTATAAAAAACACGAGATACCTACTCCTGAGTTTAGAGTAACAGCCAACCTGGATGAATTAAAGGAAGCAGCTGATTTTTTACCGGCAGTACATAAAATTGGAGAAGGTGGATACGATGGTCGTGGAGTGCAACTCCTGAAAGAAAGGGAAGATCTGGCTAAAGGATTTGATGTTCCATCCGTATTGGAGAAAATGGTTGTGATCGATAAAGAGATCGCGCTAATGGTGGGAGTAAATGATAAAGGTGAAACAGCAGTGTATCCTCCTGTAGAAATGAGCTTTGACAAGGACCTTAACCTGCTGGATTATCAACTTTGTCCTGCCCTGCTGGATGAAAAAATATTGTGGAAGATAGAGGCCATTGCCCTGGCTGTGGTCAGGAATTTTAAATCGCCCGGCATTTTTGCCGTCGAACTGTTTGTAGACAGAAAAGGTGATGTGCTTGTTAATGAAACAGCTCCCCGGGTACATAATAGCGGGCACCATACCATTGAAGCACATTTCAGTTCCCAGTTTGATATGCTTTGGCGGATCATGCTGGGGTATCCTTTAGGTAACACAGCTGCCATACTCTCGTCCATTATGATAAATATAATTGGTGCAGAAGGTAGTAGTGGCGATGTTATTTATGAGGGCCTTGATGAGATTCTCAAAATTGAAAATGCTTTCGTTCATTTATACGGCAAGAAACAAACAAAGCCTGGACGTAAAATGGGACATGTTACCATTGTAAGCAGGGAAAAACAGGACCTGACGCATAAGGCGAATATTGTGAAACGCAAACTGAAGGCGAAAGCCTAAAGACTGATCTGGTTTGTCAACCTCCAGGCCATGGTTCACGCGCGTTCATTCACGCGGCTCACGAACCATTAAGGTCGATTCAAGCATGGTTCGTGAGACACGAACCATGGCGATTAAAGAGTTATCTGATTGGTTAATCTCCTCAATTCTATTTCCGAAGATTTACTTGTAAAGCTGAGATTGGTCATCATGAAAGAAGCGTTCTCAAAACTTTCCTGTGCCTGTCTTACCTCAAGGATAGTGGCTTCCCTTAATTGATATCGCAGCAAAACAAGGTCGAGTAATTTACGCGCCAGTTGCAAATTCTGCTGCTGGGTTTCGAGCTGCTGTAAGGTATTATTATAAGCCTGGAAAGTGCGAACGGCATTGCCGGTGAAATCACGCATTAAAATATCACGTTGTAATCCTGCGTTTTTTACATTGATCTCAGCCACGCGTTGCTGTCTCCTGTATATGGTACCATTGTAAATGGGAATACCAAGGGAAACCCCACCCTGGAAGCCCTGGGTCTGATTCAATAGTACGTTTCCTGCAGATATCTGGTTACGGCCAAAGGAATAACTGGCATTTGCACGAAGAGAGGGATATCGCTGTGCCCTTGTTTCTTTTACAATCTGTTCATTGATGCTGATCTGCTGCCCGGCAGCCATCAGTTCTGCATTCTTTCCGATATTATTCAATACATCCGCGAGTATAAGTGATTTATCAACAAGGATGGTATCTTCAACCGTTATCAGCGAATCCGGACGAAGGCTCAATAGCACAAGCAGGTCTGTTTTAGCCTGCTGAACGATCAGTGATTGCGATTCCCTGTTTTGAATAATTGTATTCAGGTCCAGTTGCGACTGGAACAGATCAGCATTATTGGCCATGCCTACCATCTGCTGTGTCTTTACTATATCCAGTCTTTTTTGTGCTACCTCCAGGGACTGTCCCAATGTTTTATAATAGGATTGCTGCCGGACCACATCAAAATAACCGGTCATTACAGAGGCCATGAGGTTCTGGACTTCTGCATTCACATATTGTTCACTTTGCGCCTCCAGTTCTTCCAGCCTTTTCTTCGTTGCAACAACCCGGGAACCATTATAGAGGAGCATACTGGCTGTAATATTGGATGATAAGTTATTTCCCACAGCAGCATTACGATGAATAACTGTTCCAGTATTTAATTTCTGATCCACATTGGTGATCTGCTCATTGTCTGCGGCATTTGCAGTAACAGTTGGAAGTCCGCCGGCAACACCTATGTGATTATTAATATCAGCAATGTTCTGATTGTTCTTCAGCAACTGGATATCCAGGCTATTCTTCAATGCGATATTAACGGCATCATCCAGTCTCAGCAACTGCGAAGAACCAGCAAGTGTTATTGTTGTAAATAATGCTATAAAAAAACCTTTCTTCATCAGCAGGGATTAATGCGGTTGCGGAACCGCTTCTTTATTGTCTTCGTTCTCTTCCGTTTCAGCTTTATGCTTTCCAGAAATATAAGTATATACCGCGGGTATAACATAGAGTGTAAGCAGTAATGAAAACATGATGCCACAAACCACCACAATACCTAATGGAACACGACTGGCAGAGGATGCTCCAAGACTAAGCGCGATGGGCAACGCACCAAGTGAAGTGGCGAGACTTGTCATCAGGATAGGCCGCAAACGCTGGGATGCCGCATCTACCACTGCTTCCATTTTTTTGAGTCCATGGGTTCTTCGCTGGTTGGCAAACTCCACGATAAGGATACCGTTCTTCGTTACCAGACCTATCAACATGATCATTCCAATTTCTGAAAATATATTAAGCGTTTGTCCAAACACCCACAGGCTCAGCAATGCACCGGCTAATGCCAGCGGAACGGTAAACATGATCGTAAACGGATCCAGAAAACTTTCAAATTGTGCAGATAGTACCAGGTAGATCAGCACGAGTGCGAGGGCAAAAGCAAACAGGATATTAGAGGAACTTTCCGCATAATCCCGGGATGCACCTGTCAATGCAGTCTGATAACTCTCATCCAGTAATCTGTTGGCAATCCTGTTCATGGCATCTATTCCATCACCAATAGTATAGCCCTCTGACAGAGATGCCTGGATAGTAGCTGATTTATACCTGTTGTAATGATAAAGTGTTACAGGATTGGTATTCTCCTCCAGGTGGATCACCGCATCCAATGGAATACTTTCACCTACATTATTACGAACATATAGTTTTTCAATATCACCAGGTTTGTTCCTGTCTGTTCGCTCCACCTGTGCGATCACTGAATACTGGAATCCATTCTGGATATAATAGGCAAGACGGCCTCCGCTGAATGCAGCCTGGATGGTAGAGATCACATCCTGGGTTGACAAGCCAAGATCCTTGATCTTCATCCTGTCAACTGTAAGCCGTAATTCAGGGCGATTAAATTTCAGATTCACATCAACGTTGGAAAAGGTCTTATCCTTCCTTGCTTCCTCCAGGAATTTCGGGATCATGTCTCTCAAACTGTCCAGGTTCTGATTCTGAAGTATAAATTGAACAGGAAGCCCTCCTCTCTGTCCACCCACTGCTATAGTCTGTTCCTGGGTAGCAAATATCCTTGCATCATTAAAGCGGCTGGATAATTTCCGCTGGAGTTCATTTGATATTTCGTTTTGAGTTCTTTTTCTTTCTCCTGGCGGAACCAATCCAAGACGGGGGCTGGTATTATTGCTGCTTCCACCACCTCCGGGTCCACCACCGGGTGTACGTGTAAATACAAAATCACGCTCCGGTACAGAATCATATAAATAATTGGTTATTCTGTCGGAAACCTGCTGCATATATGCATAGCTGGTTCCTTCAGGCCCTGTCACATTAAAGCGAATATTGCTGCGATCTTCCATTGGTGCCAGTTCACTTTTCAATGAACCCGAAACAATCCAGATCAGCCCTCCGCATATGGCAATGATCACCCAGGCCAGCCACCGTACTTTCATGAAAGCATTCAATGAACGGCGATAGCGATTTTCCATTCCCGTGAAAAACGGTTCTGTCTTTTTATAGAACCACCCATGGCCTGTCTTTTTTCGATGAAGTACAACGTTCAGCACCGGGGTAATGGTGAGTGATACAAAGGCTGATATCAGCACCGCAGCCGCAAGGGTAACACCGAATTCCCTGAATAGTCTGCCAACAAATCCTTCCAAAAAGATCACAGGCAGGAAAACAATCGCCAGTGTAATTGAAGTTGAGATTACTGCAAAGAATATTTCCTTACTGCCTGCCACTGCAGCTTTTCGTATGGGCATACCACTTTCCAGTTTTCGGAAAATATTTTCAGTCACTACGATTCCATCATCCACCACAAGGCCGGTAGCCAAAACAATAGCAAGCAGGGTAAGGATATTAACCGAAAACCCTGCAAGGTACATAATGAAAAAAGTGGCAACAAGTGAAATAGGAATATCAATAAGAGGCCTGATCGCAATCAGCCAGTCACGGAAGAATAAAAAGATCACCAATACAACCAGCGCAAATGAGATCACCAGAGTTTCTTCCACCTCGGCCAGTGAGTTCCTGATATTTTTTGTGTTATCGATCAACACCTTTAACTGGATATCAGACTTGGTTTCCTTTTCAATTTGCTCGATCCTTTTATAAAATTCATCTGCTATCTCAATATTATTGGCTCCTGGCTGAGGAATGATAGCCAGACCCACCGCCTGCACACCATTATATTTCCAGCTTTGCTCCAGTTGCTCAGGAGCTAATTCAACCCTTGTTACGTCACCAAGCCGAACGATACCGGTACTGTCTTCATGAATGATCAGGTCACGGAACTCCTGTTCAGTAGTAAGCCTTCCCAACACCCGAATGGTGAGATCGGTATTATCTCCCGATATCTTTCCGGGAGGCAATTCAACATTCTCGCTATTTAACGCAGTCCGGATATCGGAGAAGGTAACACCATACGCATTCATCTTATCGGGATTCAGCCAAATGCGCATTGAATACCTTTTCTGTCCGAATATATTGATTGCACTAACCTGGTTGATAGTTTGTAATTGCTGCTGCAATACGTTTTCCGCATAATCACTCAGTTCAAGAAGGCTCTTGGTCTGGCTTTGAACAGCAAGTATCAATATGAAATCACTATTTGCATCTGATTTGCTGATAACGGGGGCCGCATCTATATCCTGTGGAAGACTTCTGGCTGCCTGGCTAACTTTATCACGCACATCACTGGCTGCTGCTTCCAGGTCAACGCCAAGATTGAACTCAACGGTAATATTGCTATTACCCTGGGAACTGGAAGAAGTTATGGTTCGAATGCCAGGAATACCATTGACCTGCTTCTCGAGAGGTTCAGTAATCTGGCTTTCAATAATATCAGCATTGGCACCTGTGTAAGAGGTGCTGACATTTATTATTGGAGGATCGATAGCCGGATAATCCCTTACTGCCAGAAAGGTGAGTCCAACCACGCCAAACAAAATGATCGCGAGGTTCATCACCGTCGCCAGCACTGGTCGCTTTAAGGATAATTCCGAGATATTCATTAATAGAAAAATCTTTTTGTTGGCGGTTACCTGGCTTCTGCCAGTTGTTCGAGTGTTTTCACCCCCCGGATACGAAGCGGTGCTTTAGGTCTTGCGAAAAGTACTCCAGTTACAACCACAGTATCTCCAGCTTTGACGCCTTTAGTAATTTCAACATTGGTGGCAGTGCGCAAACCTGTCTGAACATTTACAAAGGAAGCCTTGCCAGATTTTACCAGTATCACCTGATTATTTTTATCATCAGGAATAATGGAATTGCTTGGGACCATTATAGCCCGCTGGTCTATGACTGAGGAATTGACATATACTTTTACAAATGCGCCGGGATTGGGTGTTGATTTCTCCAGCACAGCGCGTACAATGATATTCCTTGTTTGCCGGATCGCCTGTGGTTCCATGGCAATAATGGTTGCTTTTTCCCTGATCTCATTAGCTGCATCCACCTCCACCGCTACCGAACTTCCGATCCTGACAAGGTTACTGTATTGTTCAGGCAGCGTAAAATCAATTTTAGATCTGGATAATTGCTGAATGGTGGCGATCACATTAGATGGCGAAACATAAGCACCAGGGCTCACCTGGCGTAAACCAATCGTACCACCGAAAGGAGCTCGGATTACAGTTTTATCGATCAGCGTTTGCGTATAGGCCATATCGGCCTTAATATTATTGGCTGAATTGACAGCAGCATCATAATCACTTTGATTCACACCTCCTACATCAAGGAGAGTTTTCAATCGCTGCACTGTAATTTGCGCAAGGTCCAGCTGTGCCCTGCTTTTCTGTAACTGCGCCACCAGGTCTGCACTATTGATCCTTGCCAGCACAGTTCCCTGAGCCACATGTTTTCCTTCTGGAACATTCAGATAGGTGAGGCGACCGCTAACTTCGGGTCTCAGTTCTACTGTTTCGTTGGCGATCACTGTTCCATTAGCTTCAATTGTATTATCAACCGGTTGCGTTTTTGCAATGATTACATCTACTGTTGTTGGAGGGTTTTGCCGGGGCTTCTCAGGTTCTGATTTACCCTTACAGGCTACCAGTGAAACTATAGTAACAGTAATACAGAGCCAACTTGAAAACAACATATTGATCCGGTGCATGAAGTGGGTTTAAACGAGCTCCAAATATAAAGTAGATTTTGTTTGTTTGGGAAGTCATTACTGGGACGATAAAAAAATAAAATTCTTGCACCGAGGATAAAAAAAACCACTCATAACTGCCTGTATATTAAAGAATGGTTAATGTATTTGATAAGGCGATAGTAGTTCAATTCCTGTCGTGGTTTGCGCGCCTTCATTTAGCTACCTGACGAACCACAAATATGGTTTGTGTGTCTCAGACCCTGGCGTCGTGCCCGGGAATTTTTTACCCGGAGAAAAACCTGTTTCTTTGCCCCTTAAACCAGCGAAAATGAGTCCCCGGGTTGGAATTATCATGGGTTCTGATAGCGATCTTTCAGTAATGCAGGCAGCTGCAGATATTCTGAAAGAATTCGGGATCGCCCATGAAGTAACCGTTGTTTCTGCCCATCGTACACCTCTCAGGATGATTGAATATGCACAAAAGGCCAGGGAAAGAGGTCTGAAAGTAATCATTGCCGGTGCAGGTGGTGCAGCCCATTTACCCGGTATGGTAGCTTCCATCACTCCCCTGCCTGTTATTGGCGTACCTATCAAATCTTCCAACTCAATTGACGGATGGGATTCAGTCCTTTCCATCCTGCAAATGCCAAATGGGGTGCCTGTTGCCACTGTGGCCCTGAATGCGGCAAAGAATGCGGGTATTCTGGCGGCTGAGATCCTTGGAACTGCCGATGATTCCATTTCACAAAAAGTGTCCGCCTATAAAAACTCCCTGAATAACGAGGTAATTGAAAAGGTTGAAAAAATGAAGCAGGCTGGCTGGGAAAACAATTTTGATTAAGTGAGCCTTCTGATCTTATGGTTTTTGGGGTGTAAACTTTGCAGGTAAGTATAAATCGCATCTACCTGTTTATCCGTTAAGGATTTCCATTGACCCATCGGCGGACTTAATTTCCTTCCGGAAGGAGTAATTCCCTCACGAACCGCATTACGAAAATCTTCATTTGAAAAGTTACCAATGCCCGTTTCCTTATCAGGTGTAAGATTTGGCCCAAATATTCTTTTACCATCTGGCGTTTTCAGTTTTATTCCACCCGCTAAATATCCTTTGGATTTTTCAGGATCTGCGTAATTAAGCCCCATTACTTTGGAAGAATGGCAATGATAGCAGCCGATAACCGCTACAAGGTAACGGCCATAAGCAACAGGATCATTTTCATTCGGGCGCTGAACACCTTTATTGTAGGCCTGCGGGTGAGCACCCAGCCGAATACCAAATTTACCAACCAGGTTAATATAAGTTTTCCCAACAGTAGTATCCGCTGCAGCTATGGCAGGATCATTTGAACGCAGATAAACAATGATATCATTGATATCTTCGTCAGCCATCATCGGCCGCATCATATAAGGAAGGAACCTTCCTGACCGTCCAATTCCTGTTTTAAACAAATAGAACAGATCGGCATCAGTATATTTTGGAGGTATCCCATTTGTAGTTGAATTGGTCAGGTTAGCTGAAACCAGGCGACCAGCAATGCGCGGAAGATCGTGTAAGGGCTTCCCGATAAACTTGTTGACTTTATGATCATAATGACAGCCCGCACAGATATTATAGGCAAGATTTTTCCCTCTTTCAAAAGAATCATTTGACCTCGTGGAGGTGAACTTATCATTAGTTGTTTTAAAATAGAATTTGCAACCGGCTCCAGTCAGGAGCACCAATATGCCTGCAACAACAAGTTTTCGCCTGTTGGTGCCCATTACGGATAGATGTGTCATACTTTGATTTTGGTTAATTGGAAGTTGGCACAGTGGTATAATAAATTCATCAAATATTAAGCCCGCTTTCGGTAAAGCTTCAGCAGTCAGGGCAAATTCCCTAAAACTTATTTGAATTTCTCAAGGAAACTATCTTTTCTCCGGCTCGCCACTTCTATATTGGTTTCATCTTCCATTACGATATACCCTCCCCTGCCACGGAAATACTTTTTGATGAAGTTTAGGTTAACCATATGGGAGTTATGTACTCTAAAGAAAATACTTTCTGGAAGTATATCTTCAAATTCCCTGATGGTTTTTGTAGTGGTGATCTTCCTGCCATTTATTAAATGTATCTGTGTATAGCTACCTTTTGCTTCACAGCGAATAATCTCTTTAAAATCCACGAAGACTAAACCGTCCATTGCCGGTACTGCTATTTTTTGCAGTTCAGTTTGCTTATTGGCAAACTGCTCAAAAAATAATTTCAGCTTTGAGCGTGTATCCTTGGTTTGTAAATGTTCGGAGACCTTCCTGACCGCTTCAAGCAGTTCTTTTATATTTACCGGTTTGAGCAGATAGTCCAAAGCGCAATATTTAATGGCTTTAATGGCATAATTGTCATAAGCCGTAATAAATATTACTTCAAAATCAACCGGGCTTAGCTGGTCCAGCAATTCAAATCCGTTTCCGTAAGGCATTTCAATATCAAGAAAAACAAGTGCTGGCCTTTCTTTGCGGATAAGGTCAATAGCTTCTTCTACGCTGTAAGCTTCTCCGGTTATGGCTATCTGGGGACAAAACTCTTCCAGCAGGCCTCTTAATACCCTCGTGTTTTTTACATCGTCATCTACAATTAGTGCTGTGATCATATATTAAGGATATAGGTTACAAGATCAAACTGGGAAACTGACAGTCACACGGGTTCCCAATGGTTCATTATTCTGATCAATCAGGTCCTGCACCATCAGCTCAATTTTATGCCTGGTATTCTTGTTCATCATTTCTATCCGGTCTGCCGTAACCGACATTCCCCTGGATTGTCTGTCGAAACTCTCACGCATCTTAAACTGACCTGCTACCAATCTTCCCACTCCATTATCTTCTACCGTACAGATCAATTTGTTATTATCAAGTCGTACATTAATAACAATTTTCCCTTCTTTGTCTCTCCGGTAGCTGATCCCATGGCGGATACTGTTTTCTACATAAGGCTGAAGAACCATTGGCGGGATACAATATTCTCCTGGAGAAACAGTATCCGATACCTGGATACAATATATAAACTTCTCCTCCATTCTTGTTTTTTCAAGTTCCAGATAGGTAGCAAGGTATTGCAATTCTTCCTGTATTGTGATCTCCTGCCGGGTCGAAAAATCCAGTGTCTGCCTGATAAGACTGGAAAATGCAGTGATGAATTTGTTGGCCCCAATGGTATCCTTTTCCATTACATATTGCTGTATGGAGTTAAGGCTGTTGAATATGAAATGGGGGTTCATTTGCGCTTTCAGGGCTTTTTGCTCCAGTTCCGTCATCTTTTTTACTGTATCCCCTTTTCTTGCTTCCTTTTCCCTGATACGTTTGATATATATAATTACTGCCAGCCAGACAAAGGTCCCACCAAGTAAAAACAGCAGTATCCTGAACCAGGTCCTTTCTTCCAATAATTGTTCAATAGAAAAATGAATCTGTTTTGTTTCACTCTGAACCCCGAATTTATTGATGGCGGCAAGCTGAAGTGTATACTTACCGGATGGCAGCGAAGGGTAACTCAAAAAAGTTTCACTGGTGGTTTTCCAATTACTGTCGAGACCCATCAGCCTGTACCTATAATTAATATGACCCACCGATCGATAGGAAATACCTACAAATTCAAGTCGGATATTGTTATCTCTGTGAGGCAATAAAAAGCCAGTAGTGTCATAATTCCATACTTTATCAGAACTTTTAATTGCAGTGATACGAAGATCACAATCCGAGGTTTGTGAGATATTATTTTCGTTGAAATAAGTAACCCCCTGTGGAGTTCCTACATAAATAATTGGACCATCAACATAGACTGCATTGATAATATCAGAACCTAAACCGTCTGCAGTCGTCAGTTTGAGAATATCATATTTATCATTGTAAAGGGTCACTTTATTGAGTCCTTTATCTGTCCCTACCCACAACACATTGCCCGAAACAAAAATATTCCTGCAAATATTACTGGTCAGTCCATTGTCCTGATTCAGGTGCATGATCACTTTATTATTTTTCAGGCCCACTACTCCTTCCCCATAGGTAGCGATCCAGTAAACACCATCATCTGTTTTTGTGATGGCGGAGATACGGTTGCCAAGGAGACTATTTGTTTCACCCAACATCACAGCTTTGCCTTGTGCGTTTATCTCATATAACCCTGTGAGCATTCCTAAATAATAATTATCACCATGCGGAAACATGCAGGTGATCCGCTTTCGCCAAAGTTGAGTAGCCACCTTTTGACCATGCTGCACATCTAAAACAAAACCCCCTCCTGCTGTTCCGAAATACAAAACACCTTTCTCTGACACAATACTTTTTACTGCCAAAGGGTATTCGATACCAGGCAATGAACCTTTCAGGGTATGAATACCCCAATCTGAACCAATGAGTAATCTGCCATTTATATCCTGTGCAAGGGAAAGCACCCGTACGTGCTGGGAATTAGTGCTAATCTTATGTTTATGGACTATTTCCCCGGTTCTACTCAATTGCCAGAGTAATGAATGATCTGTACCAATATATATCGAGGAATCTACCTTAAGAATACTGAAGACTGAAAGCGGGCTTTCATCATCATTGAACTTAATATCCCTGAATGCCGTTGATCCAAGCCGGAATACTCCTTCACCCATTGTAGCAAACCACAGGTTCTTTTCTCTATCTTCCAGCACGGCAGTCACTTTATGCCCATCCAGGAATTCACCAATCATGCGGTTCGGATTCAGGCTGTATAGTATGCATTTTGAAGCTGCATTAATTACAAAAAGGCTGTCATTGATCCTTGCTACATTGATAAAGTTTTCCGGCACAGGCAGACTGTTCACACGGCCGTGCGTCTGGGAGAGAAAAAGAAGGCTATCCTGGTTTCTTACTGCAACAAGATCCCGTCTTAATAAAAACCAGTTGATGGTTCCTTCAGGAAAAAATTTATTGGTGGTTTTTATAACTGTTTCCCTGTCTGCATCAATATCCACAAACATGGGACCAAGATGTTCCAGCCCTACTGCCACCCGGAATGAACCCTGTTCGTTCACATTGGCATCATATATCTGGAACAATTCATTATCCATGGTCCTCATGGTAATTATATTGCCGTTGGATTTAATTATATGAAGAAGAAATTGTTCTACGATCAGGATATTACCCCGTTTATCTTCCAACACACTTTTTACCTCCGCCGAGATCCTGATTTTTTTTAATACAGAATCATTGGTGGTATTATATATCCTGCCTTTCGAGTAGTAACAGATGGAATTTCTGAAAGGAATAGCCCATACCCTGTTTTTTGAATCCACAAATAATTTGAGGATCTCATTATCCGGAAGTCCGTCCGTAGTGGTGAAATTGGTGAAGTGAGTACCATCAAAGCGGCTTAGTCCAGTTTCAGTCCCAAACCACAGAAATCCTTCATGGTCCTGCTGAATATAATAAACAGTTGAACCAGCCAGACCTTCCTTACTATCATAATGGGTGTAACTATATTCCTGGCCAAAGACCAGGCAGGGCACTAGAAATATCAGCAGCAGTAAAGGTTTACAAACCGTATTCATTAATGGTTAGCAGGGTTTGGACCCTCAAGTTAATGAATCTATCTTATGCTGTATTTCCTGTCTTTCAATTTGTGTTTTGGAAAGAGATAATGCTTTCTGATATTGTAAGCGGGCCTTTCCAGGATCCTTTTCCCGGAATAACTCACCGAGCAGTATAAAATAAAAATGATTATTGTCCATCTGAAGTGGTTCAGCTTCATTTAGTGCGATATCGCTTCCTCGGGCTTTATATAAGGCATAAAGCCGATTCAGGACTACAGCCGGTGAGAAATTAATAGTCCTTAACTTATCATACAGAGAAAGTATCTCTTCCCATTTTTCGGGAGAATCTTCTTTAATACAATGCCAGCATGCAATACGGGCTTCCAGATGATAAGAGCTTAATTCATTGCCGCTGGCAGATAGATCCAGGAAGTGGATACCCTGGCGAATAAGTTCTGTATCCCACTTATTTCTGTCCTGGTCTTCATACAGGATAATATCCCCATCACTTGTTTGCCGGGCATTGAACCTTGAAGCATGAAAACACATCAGCGCCAGCAGGGCATTTGTTTTTGGCTGGTTTGTTCGCTCATATTCTGTCAGGAATGTTCCAAGCTTCATAGCTTCCACACAAAGATCTTTGCGCAATATTTCATTTTGTGTCATGGAATAATACCCTTCATTAAATAAAAGATAGATTATATGAAGGACATTGTCCAGTCGTTCAGACACCTTGTCTTCAGGCGGGAATTCCAGTTGAACTTTTTCTGACCGCAGTTTTTCCCTGGCGCGGAACAGGCGCTTATTAATAGTTTCCTTACTGGATAAAAATGCCTCCGCAATTTCATCAATTCCAAAACCGCAGAGTATACGTAAGGCCAATCCTATCTGGGCCTCACTGGCAATAACTGGTGTACAGATTGCAAAGATCATTTGCAACTGGCTATCCTTAATATGTTGTTCTGAGAAGTTCAATTCATCCAATTCAGTAGTTTCCACTTTTTGAGAACTGAGTGCAGGCAGGACCTTTTGCTGGAATATTTTATCGCGACGGAAATGATAGAGCGTTTTCTGTTTTGCAACTGTATATAGCCAGGCGGTTGGATTAGGCGGCATCCCCTTCATTCCCCAGCTTTCAGCTGCCGTTAGAAAAGTTTCACTAACTATGTCTTCCGCAAGCTCTATATGCTCCAGGCCAAAAAGGCTGCTGATAACAGCAACCATTTTAGCAAACTCTCTCTGGAAAAGTTCCTTCAGGTAATTATCGTTCTGCATCTCCGGTTTTTAGCCCACATAGAGAGGTCTTATCTCCACGCTGCCACCCAGGGCAAGGATGGGACAACCATGTGCCAGTGTGGTGGCCTCTTCCAGGTTTTCTGCTTTCAGAATATATATTCCGCCCAGTATTTCACGCAGTTCAACAAAGGGACCATCCGTAATTACACCACCGCCTTTTAAAACTTTTCCTTCAGGAGCGAGACGAACGGATGTGCCCATTTTACCCTGCCCGGCCAATTCTTCGTGCCAGTGATCCCATTTTTTTGCTACTTCCTGCATATCCTTTGGAGATATATTGTTAGGATCAAAGGGAGCTCGTCTGAAAACTAAAGCAAATTCTTTCATATTTGTGGATTTAAAAATTCAGATTAAAAATAAGTATTAGTTGATCCCGATAATCAGGCATGCTCCGCATGTGCGCCCACTTTGTAAGATCCTCCTGGTGTTCGGAAGGCAATATTAAAGCGGTTCCAGCAATTTATCGTGTTAACTGCCAGTGTGAGGTCTACCAGCTCAGGTTCCTCAAATTGCGATATGGCTTCGCTATAAACGTCATCTGGCACATCACCATTAGTGATTTTAGTTACAGCCTCGGCCCAGGCAAGTGCGGCTCTTTCACGGTCCGTATAGACGGTCGCTTCACGCCATGCATTCAACAGGTAGAGACGCTGTTCTGATTCACCTTGTGAACGAAGGTCCTTCGCATGCATATCCAGGCAATAGCAGCAGCCGTTGATCTGAGATACCCTGAAATTAATCAGCTCCAGTAATGGCTTTTCTATTGAGCATTTAGCGAGGTAGCCGCTCAGGCCAAACATAGGTTTAAATACATTTTGTCCCTGCTGCATTAAATTGATTCTCTGTCTCATTTTGCTTGATTTTAGAGGTTAATTGTGTGTTTTATACCCTAATAATGCGCGAAAGGAATCAGATTGGACATACTCCTGAAAGTTTTTTTAAAAAAATTGTTGTAGCAGTCAGTCCCTGGATTAGACATGAAAATTATATGCTTTGAAACATATATAATTCATGCAACATCAAACCTATCGATATACATAATCTGTTGTAGAAATTATTGATACGCTTGTAGAATTTATGTCACAGTTTTTCCCGGTATATATAATAGTTTTTCTTTTAAAAACAACACAATCAAACGCTTCTTCTTTTTGGTGCGTTTCTTACTGATCAAAAGTAATTGCGTATAATAAATGAAAATTTTTACCTGGCATATTCATGGATCTTATTTATACTTCCTTTCCCAGGGAGATTACGAAATATATATTCCTGTTACAGCAACGAGAAAAGAAGAGGGGTACTATGGCAGAGGCAATACGTTTCCTTTTGGACCCAATGTAATAGAGATACCTTTTGAGGAAGTAAGCCACACTGAATTTGATTGCATTCTTTTTCAAACGAATCGGAACTACCTGGTTGACCAATTCCTCGTATTATCAGAGGAACAAAGAAGTTTACCTCGAATTTATCTTGAGCATGACCCACCAGGAAACCATCCTGTGGAAACCACTCATGTCATGCAGGACAGGGAAATGCTATTTGTTCATGTTACTCATTTTAATAAACTGATGTGGGATAACGGAGCAATTGATACGCGTGTTATAGAACATGGTGTAATTGATCCGCGTGTACAATATAAAGGTGAGCTTGACAAAGGGATTGTAGTGATCAATAATTTACCATCAAGAGGACGTTTACTTGGGCTGGATATTTTTCTGGAGGCCAGAAAACATGTTCCGCTGGACCTTGTTGGTATGGGCTCAGAAGGACTGGGCCTTGGAGAAGTATTACATCCTCAACTGCCTGAATTTACCAGCAGGTATCGCTTTTTCTTTAATCCCATAAGGTGGACAAGTCTTGGACTGGCCATCTGTGAGGCAATGATGATTGGGATACCTGTTGTAGGATTGGCCACAACGGAGCTTTCTTCCGTTATTACAAATGGCCAATCAGGTTTCATACATACTGATATCCATTACCTGATCGAAAAAATGAAGCTGTTAATTGAAAACCCGCAGCTCGCTTTTGAATTAGGTAATGAAGGGAAAAGAGTCGCCAGAGATCGATTCAACATTGAACGGTTTACCCGTGAATGGAAGGAACTGTTTCAATTGGCTATTGACAAAAAAGGACTGGAAATGAGGCGGACAAGCCTTGCTTAGCCGCTGGATCTTTAATTTAAATGGAGTATGTATGAGAAGGAAAATCGCGTTTATCAGCGAGCATGCCTCACCATTGGCAGTGCTTGGGGGAATTGATGCAGGAGGACAGAATGTATATGTTGCAGAGTTGACCCGGTATATTGCCAAAAAAGGTTATGATATTGACGTATTTACCAGATGGGAAGATCCTGCTCTGCCCCAGGTTACTGACCTTAAAAATGGCGTCAGAGTCATCCATATAAAAGCCGGTCCCATAAGATACATCTCCAAGGAAGAACTACTTCCTTATATGAACGAGTTCCGTATGAACATGATCAGTTTTATGGAACTGGAAGAAATAGCATATGATCTGGTGCATGCAAATTTTTTTATGTCGGCACTGGTTGCCATGGAATTGAAAGAATTAGTTGGAATACCGTATGTGGTAACCTATCATGCCCTTGGGAAAGTAAGATTATTGCACCAGCGTGAACAGGACCGATTTCCGGAAGAACGGCTTGAAATAGAAAAAAAGACTGGTGCCAAAGCAGACAGGATCATTGCAGAGTGTCCACAGGATAAAGAGGATTTATGTAACCTGTATGGAATGAATAGTGGAAATATTTCCATAGTACCCTGTGGCTTTTGCCCGTCTACCTTCTATCCGGTCAACCAGTCGCTTGCAAGAACCGTTCTGGGATTAAATAAAGAGGAAAAGATTATCCTGCAATTAGGAAGGATGGTACCACGCAAAGGCGTTGACAATGTGATCCGGGCTCTTTCATTGCTGGCTACAAAAAATGTACGGCTTTTGGTTGTGGGAGGAGATTCAGAAAATCCCGATCCGGCCAGTTGCCCGGAATTAGGAAGATTACAGGAGCTGGCAGCGGCGGCAGGTGTGCAATCATCCGTCACATTTACCGGCAGCCGGAAAAGTAAATTCCTCAAGTATTATTATTCAGCAGCGGACCTGTTTATTACCACACCCTGGTATGAGCCATTTGGGATCACCCCCCTGGAATCTATGGCTTGCGGTACTCTAGTAATCGGATCGGATGTAGGCGGTATTAAATATAGCGTGGAAGATACTAAAACAGGTTTTCTTGTCCCGCCCCGGAACCCTCAGGTCCTGGCTGCAAAAATAGATCAGGCACTAAATGACGAGTACCTCATACAGAAAATGCAGGTAAATGCCATCAAAAGAGTACATAGTTTATTTACATGGGCCAGGATTGCTGAAATGATGATACCGGTTTATGAAGACGTACTGGACAAGGCCAGCACCAGATGGAAATCAGAAAATCATACAAAAACACGCGTGTATTTTCTTGAGCCTTCTAAAAAAACATTGAAAAAGATCAGGTGATGCAGAGTAGACCACAAAAAGCGGTGTTTATTGATAAAGATGGAACATTGATTCCGGATATTCCCTTTAATTCAGATCCAGATCTGCTCAGTATTGAACCGGAAACGATCAGTGGGTTAAAGCTCTTACATAATAATGGGTATAAACTGATCATAATTTCCAATCAGCCTGGAATAGCCAGAGGTTATTTTACGGAAAAAGCGCTGGATGTAATCTGGACTCGCATCAATTCCATCCTTTCAAATCATGCAATAAAACTGGATGCATTTTATTACTGTCCGCATGATGCAAATGGCATTATCTCACCCTATGCTATTGTCTGCAATTGCCGCAAACCGGCTCCCGGCTTAATATTCAAGGCTGCAGCAGAATGGAATATCGCATTGAACAAGTCCTGGATGGTGGGAGATATCTTAAATGATATTGAAGCAGGCAACAGGGCAGGATGCAGATCAATATTATTAAACAACGGAAATGAAACGGAATGGATTATGAATCCGGCACGGACTCCGGTTAGCATGACTAAAAATTTCAGGGAAGCTGCCCAGATAATCGTAAAACAGAACAATTATGAACCCAAGGAATTTGAACCATTCGGAAATCATCAATCTATTTTCCCAGAAGAAAGTTCTGGTAATAGGTGATTTTATACTCGATATATATCTAAAAGGCGTGAGCACAAGATTGACACCTGAAGCTCCAGTCCCTGTTGTTGACATAGAGGAGCGAAGTCTTTACGGCGGAGGTGCAGCCAATACTGTTTGTAATCTCCATACTCTTGGAGCCAACGTCTCCTTTGTAAGTGTGGTTGGCCGTGACAATGAAGGGCATGAGGCCATTGAATTGTTATCCGGATCGGGTATTGATGCCGTATCAGTGATACAGGACCCGGGCCGAACTACCCTATCCAAAACAAGGGTTATGGCAGGCTCACAGGTAATTACAAGACTGGACCGCGGTTCAACAGAATCATTGAATGATCAGTTAACCAGTCAGCTTATAAATCTGATAGCTGAAAAATATGCAGCGCAGGATGCCATAATTATTTCCGATTATGATAAGGGAATAGTTACCCAATCCCTCCTTGAAGCCATTAACCAGCTTCAGCAAAAAACACCCAGATTCCTTGTGGTCGATTCCAAACGCCTGGAGCTTTTTAAATTCCTGAGGGCATCCCTTGTAAAACCGAACTATGAGGAAGCAATAAAACTGGCAGGTGTTGCGCGGCAATACATGTCGCGGGTATCTCAGATCAAAGGGATAAGTAATTTATTGTATGAAGAGACAAATGCTGGAATTATTGCCGCAACTCTTGACAATGAGGGCTCCCTGATCATTGAAGAGGGTATTGCAGTACATCGTTGTTATGCACCACCTATCGCATCACCCAATGTCTCTGGAGCTGGGGATACTTATCTCAGTGCGTTTGTTTTAAGCTATCTGGTTAGCCAGCATTGCGGTCTTAGCGGCGATATTGCTACAGCAGCAGCCACCCTGGCTGTTAACAGAGAAAAAACTTCCCAATGCAGCGCAAGTGAATTGAAGTCTTATTTTGACCTTAACACAAAATTCATTTCTTCACCGGACCAGTTAAAAAAGATCTGCGACACATATCATGGTTTGGGAAAAAGGATCATATTTACCAATGGCTGCTTTGATATCCTCCATAGCGGGCATGTTACGTTTTTGCATTGTGTAAAAAAACTGGGTGATATATTAATAGCAGGCATTAATACGGATGAAAGCATCAAACGTCTGAAGGGTAATAACCGGCCCATTAATTCTCTGAGTGACCGTTTGCAGGTATTGGCAGGTTTAAGTTCTGTTGATCATATTGTTGCTTTCGGCGAATCTGGCGATGATACTCCTGTACCTGTTATTAAAGTGGTAAGGCCGCATATATTTGCCAAGGGGGGTGATTATACCAAAGAAAAATTGCCGGAAGCTGAACTAGTGGAATCACTGGGAGGAGAAATTGTATTTCTTCCTTACCTGCCTGATCATTCAACCACAGGTATTATTAATAAGGTAAACTATATGCATGCCAGTCAACCATTAAAAGCCGCTCTTTAGATGAAAGGATGGAAAGATTGTAAAAAGATTTTATGCATCCGCCTGGACAATATGGGAGATGTGATCATGTCCTCCCCTGCCATCCGGGCATTAAAGGAAAACTTTAATTGTTCAATAACCCTTCTTACGTCATCAATGGGGGCACCGATTGCGCAATTTCTTACATTTATCGATCGGGTAATAACATTTGACGCGCCATGGGTAAAACTGAATAACCAGGGAGGCACTCATGAGTTCAATGAACTGGTATTGCAATTAAAAAAAGAACAATTTGACGGTGCAATCATTTTTACCACATTCAGTCAGTCTGCACTTCCTGCAGCACTTGTTACTTATCTCGCAGGAATCAAAAGGAGGATGGCTTTCTGCAGGGAGAATCCTTATGCATTATTGACAGACTGGATCCCGGATAAAGAGCCCTATTCTTTTATCCAGCATCAGGTGCAAAGAGATCTTAACCTTGTTGAAAAAGCAGGGGCTGTCATAAAAGATGATAACCTGATTTTACAATTACAAAAAGATCTCCATGATCAGATTGCCCGTAAACTGGAAAGCCTCGGCGTAAATTTCAGTAATCCATGGATCATTGTTCATACCGGGGTTAGCGAACCAAAAAGACGTTATCCTGCGGATTTATGGGCAGCCGCCATTAACCAGATAGTAGATAAGTTCGGTTATCAGGTCCTTTTAACAGGTAACAGGGAGGAAATCAGGAGCATTGAGGAAATCAGAATTAATACCGGTAATCATGTTTACAATACAGCAGGAATACTTTCATTGGAAGAGTTTATCACACTGATAAAAGAGGCTCCTCTCCTTGTTTCAGTTAATACAAGCGCCGTGCATATTGCGGCTGCAATGGGCACTCCGCAGGTTGTGTTATATGCACTCAGTAATCCACAACACTTACCCTGGAAGGCAAAAGGAAACCTGCTTTTATTTGATATTCCTGCGGAGCTCAGAAGCCGGAATGAAATTTTACAACATACCCACAGGAATTTCCATCCACAAGACCTACCGATGGTTAGGCCGGAGGATATTGTTGAGGCCTGCAGCAGTCTTCTTGTCAGAAAAGAAGATTCCACCATTCCTCCCATGATTCCCTTGCAAATACTGGAGCAATGAATGCAACCCGGAAAGCACCTCCTTGAAATCCGGAGTCGCCAGCCAGTTTACCGTTCGATGGAGGTTCCTGTTCAGGGGACCCCATCTTTCCGGTTCTCCATCCATGCTGATGATTACGCCTGGCGTCTCCACAGCCGCAGCGATATGTGAAACCCCAGTACAATTAGAGATCAGCAGGAGGGCCTGTTCTATCAAAACTGCCATGGAACCGATCTTCGTTTTACCCGCTGCAATAATTGGTTTTGTTAGCATATACCGTTCAACCTCGCTGACAACTTCCAATTCTTCCTCAATCCCTGTTATCACCACCTTTAAACCCAACCCTGCGCAGTAATCAGCTATTGCAGCAAAGTATTCAGGAGGCCACCGACGACCAACATCTGCAGAGCCAGGATGTATGCAAACATATTTCCTGGGTGTAAGGGAAAGGGAAATTGAACGATAATCATCGAAATCCTGGCTAAATAAAGGAAATTCAAGATGGGTGCCCTTCAAAGGAATGCCAAGGAAATCCATTAATAACAGATGCCTTTCTATTTCATGAATCCCGGATGGATAAGAATAAAAAAAGTCCAGGTCAGGACAATAGTCCCCTTCTGTGCAAAATCCAGCCGTGTATTTCGCGCCAAGCAATTCAACCATTGGATTTACAATTGATCCATTACCCTGCATTTGCAGGATCAGGTCAAAATGCTGCTCCTGCACCTCATTGATAAAATTAGTAACCTCGGCTGGAATCACTTTCTGTTCAGGCAGACCAGGGAAACCTGGGAAATGAATAAATGAATGTATATAAGATGGGAACCGATACAGAAGAGATTTTGCCCACGGTAAACCAAAAAGAGTAATGCGAGCTTCTGGATAAGCATGGTGAAGAGCCCGCAATGCCGGGATAACGCATAACATATCTCCCAGTTTCAGCGCCCTGAATACGCCGATCTTTTTAACTTCCTGCTGCGGAATTTTCATTTCACTCTTTATAAAAACAATACTCTGTATTTCCATGCTCCATATATCTGCCAATAGACAGAAAGAAATGGAATACATATGGAAGTAAAGATCATTTCAAGAATATGGGAAACTGATTTTGAAGTTCCCTTAAGTCGCAGATAAATAAATCTTGCCAGTAAAACAGTCCATCCGACAAAGAAATATAAAGCAAGCCAGGGATGACTGGTCAAAATGCAAACGACAAAAACAAGGGATGAAATTACCATCAAATAATAATTCCATAACGGCGATGGCTGTATGCGCTGTCGATATAAAGCAGGGAATT
This sequence comes from Segetibacter sp., assembly GCA_021154405.1. Classification (GTDB taxonomy): domain Bacteria; phylum Bacteroidota; class Bacteroidia; order Chitinophagales; family Chitinophagaceae; genus JAJKIP01. The sequence goes on from JAJKIP010000248.1 coordinate 39,033, forward strand.
TTTTATACAACAAGGCATTAAATTTCCCTTTCTGTTGTTCCCTCAGGCTTACTCCCCAGGGTGCATTTCGGACAGGATGGAGCACTCTTGCATCCTTTATATTAACTACAGGAATTCCTTCCATTATTAATTTGAAATGCAGATCGCTATCTTCTCTCCAGGCCAGTGCAAAGCGTTCATCGAATCCCGCGGTTTGTTGCAGCGCCAGCCAGGTACAACAACAATTAGCGGTTACAAATTCTGCTATTTGCAGACCAGCAGTATTTTTTTCATAGTCGGTAGGGCTGTCGGGAATTGGAACGATGACCTTTCCGGTAAATGCAATTTTAGATTCCTGCTTATAGGCATCTTTAAAGGCGGAGAGCCAATTTTTTTCTGGTTGTGTATCATCATCTGTAAAGGCAATTAAACTGGAGCTTGCTCTTTTCCAGCCATAATTTCTGGCTGCTGCCGGACCTTTTTTGCGCGGCATTTCAAAATACCTGAGTCTTTTATCAAACCGGCGATCCTCAACCATCTCCCGGGTAGCAGGATCAGGCCCGTCACTTACAACGATAATTTCAAAATTACCATTAAAGTCCTGGTTAAAAAGCGCATTAAGGCAATGCCCTAGTAATTGCGGACGGCGGTAAGTTGGAATAACAACAGAAATATCCATAAGCTGATCAATGTTTTCAGTCAGGTTGCCCATTTTTTTCTACCAGGTAAGAACCGATCACCAAAGCATCAAAAGGTGAAGACCAGAAACACTCTATGGCATCTCTTGGCGTACATACAATTGGCTTCCCCAACGTATTAAAGGAAGTGTTCACCAGCACGGGTACTCCTGATTTTCGTTTGAAGGCAGAAAGCAGATCATAATACTTCCCGTGCTGTTCGCGATTCACCGTTTGTATCCTGGCGGTTCCATCCACATGCCGGACGGCCGGAATTTTATCAGCCTTATCCTGCTTTACATCATAGATAAAAAGCATAAAAGGAGAATCGGAGGCATTAACAAACCATTCAGGAGCATCTTCTTCCAGTACAACTGGTGCAACGGGTCGAAAATCTTCCCGGTCCTTTACTTCATTCAATCTTGCCTGCATTTCGGGATTAATAGGTGACGCAAGTATGGATCGGCTGCCCAGGGCCCTTGGTCCAAATTCCATTCTTCCCTGGAACCACCCAATGATCTTATCCTGCATAAGAATGTCTGCAGTTTCTTCTGCAATATTTTTCAATTTCCTGTAAGGAACTTTGGCCCACTGAAGAAATTTTTCTATTTCAGTATCATTATAATCAGGACCATAATATGCGTGGGACATGCGATAATCCTTGCTGATCCCTTTATTTTCATTCATATCCACCCAAATGGCCGCGCCTAATGAAGTACCTGCATCTCCGGCAGCTGGTTGAACCCATACATTTTTAAAAGGTCCCTTGTCCCTTATTCGGGCATTGAGTACGCAATTGAGGGCTACTCCACCTGCCATACAAAGGTTTTTATCGCCTGTTTTACTGGAAAGCCAGTGTACCAGTTCTAAAACCGTTTCTTCCAGCACATACTGCAGAGAATTGGCGATATTAAAATGGTGTCCTGTAAAGGGATCGGTTTTTTTCCGCGCGGGGCCAAAGCGTTCTTCCAATCTTTCATTATCAATGGTATACTGTCCATCCGACCCTAAATGGATCATTTCCCTGAATTCATTAACGAAAACAGGTTTACCATAAGAAGCAAGCGCCATTACTTTATACTCATCCGATGAATGAAGAAAACCAAGATAGGAAGTAACCCTTTCATACAATAATCCAAGAGAATGAGGCATATCCACCTGGCCAATCCTGATTAATTTATCGCCCCTACCTGTATTATAACTGGTGGTGGCTATTTCACCCCGGCCATCCAGGGTCAATACTGCCGCTTCCGAATAGGGTGAAGGATAAAATGCGCTGGCAGCATGCGCGATATGATGTTCAACAAAATGCCATTTCCAATGAGAAGGATTTGTACCCTTAAACCTGGCTTGCAGATGATGGGGGTAACCATCAGCCAATTGGCCAGGCGCATTTATTATTGATGAAAGAAATAAAGGCTCCCAGGGTGAAGTCCATTTTGATGGTCCTGATTCCATTCCTGGCTCCAGTGGGATCTGTATGGTTGATTTTCCTTTTTCTTCTTTTAATAAGAGATATGGATCAAACGAATAAGCTATATTATCTACCTCACTAATATGAATACCTGCTGTTTTAAGACAATAATCGATTGCGTGAAATGGTAATTCATATGCAGAAAAAGGAATGGGCCGTTTTCCATGTTTGATCTGTGTAAATCGTTCATCTTCTGCAGCGGCAATCAATTTTCCGTTATTTACCAGGCATGCAGACGAATCATGAAAGGCTGCATTTATTCCGAGTGTATACATAATTAAATCATTGTATGGTAACCGGCAGAAAATTTTGTTCCAACAACAATTCATTTGTGTCCATTCTTACATAACAATGGGATAGATATTAGGCTTTTTTTATAGTAAAAAGATAATTGATGTATATGGTAAAAAAAATGAACAAAACGGCCATACTAATCCACTATTGACCCCTTAATGGGAATTAATTAGAGCAGGATGTTGATAACATGAATCTGAAGAAGACAAAAGGTTGGGAAGCCCCTGGTATAATCATTGTGCGATCTCGTCTATATCATTAGCCTTAACAGAGAATGATTTATGGATCTAAGGCCTAAGAAAGTTTTATCAGAACAGGAAGTATCCAATGGATTGCGACTGGTGATCTATGATGGACTGGCAGCCGAGATCATGACAACGCTTACTGGTGGTGCTTTTCTTGTTGCAATGGCGGTGCTGTTGGGAGCATATAATTTCCAGATTGGTTTGCTGGCCGCACTACCCACTTTCACCAATATTTTCCAGTTGGCTGCCATTTGGCTTGTGCGACGGTTTAACAGCAGAAGGGGGATCTCTGTTTTTTCTTCAGTACTCGCCAGAATACCACTGATTTTGATTGGCATCATCGTTTTATTGTATTCTTCATCAATTAGCACCGTCATTTTCTTTTTATTTTTTCATTACCTGGGAGGATCTATAGCCGGGATCAGCTGGAATTCCTGGATGAAAGACCTGGTCCCTGAAAAATCTTTGGGTGCTTATTTTGCCAGGCGGGGCAGCTATACTCAAACACTCAATGTAATTTTGAGTCTTGCACTCGCTTTGCTAATTGATTATATCAAGCAACATCATGTAGCTTTTGAACTAAGTGCTTACGGGATCATGTTTATTGTAGCGGGTATTGCAGGTCTGATTGGCGTATCCTTTCTTTCCAGGACTCCCGAGCCTGAATCAAGATCAATAAAGGAGAATATTTTTAAATTGATGAAGAGACCCCTTCACAATGGCAATTTCAGAAAATTGCTTGTATTCAATTCTATCTGGGTATTTGCCTTAAATCTGGCTACTCCTTTTTTCACCGTATTCCTGTTGAAAAACCTTCATCTTCCTCTTTCTTATATTATTGGGCTGAATATGATCAGTCAGCTATGCAGCATATTCACCATTCGAATATGGGGTAAATATGCTGACAGGTACAGCAACAAGACGATTATAGCTATTGGCGCTCCTTTATATATTTTATGCCTGGTAGCCTGGTGTTTTGTGGGTATTTATTCAAATGTGTATAATAACCTGGCCCTGCTTGCCGGCATTTTTATGGTGAGTGGTGTAGCCAATGCAGGCATTAATTTATCGTTGACCAATATTGGTTTAAAGCTGGCCCCGAGAGAAGAAGCGATCGTTTATCTATCGGCCAAAAACATTATTACTTCAATGTTTTCAGCAGTAGCTCCGCTGATTGGAGGATGGCTGGCCGATTATTTTTCTCTTCGACATATAAAGTTAGCGGCTGAATGGGGCAGTCCAAAATTTACAAAGGTATTCCGGCTGCTGGAATTGCATGATTATAATTTCCTTTTTGCAGTAGGAGCAATATTTTCAATAATCGCTCTTGAACTGCTGGTACAGGTTAAAGAAGAGGGTGAAGTGGAAAAAGATATTGTGGTACGGGTCATGCGGAGTAATCTTCGAAACAGTCTCAAAGATGCTTTCATAATTGGAAATCTCCTGACCTGGAGTGATCAGTTCATTGGATTCATGCGAAAAAGGAGAAGAAGAAGGAGAAAAAAGAAAAATTCAGCCAATAATCATCTGGCAGGACAGGCACCCTCACAAGAAACCCAGTAATGTTTTAATACCTTATCCCATTTATTGGCATATTTCTTGAAAATTTTTAACAGGCAGATCTGCCCTTACACACCCCGATTCAGGGAGGCATCACAGGATGTATTTACCAAATAATAAAAGGTTATTAATGAATACGATTGTATCAATAGAATTTGAACATGGGAACAAGACCTATTATGCGCTAGTCCGGGAAAAACCCAGACCAGATTCCCATCAATATGAAATTACAGTTATGAATTCCAGGCTGCAACATCAACTATATGGGTATTGCATGATCATAGAAGACAATGGAATTCTTCAGTACCAGGAAGAAGCTGGAGATTTGCAAACAGTGAGCCTGCAGCGATCTATTCTCGAGGCCTTGTGCAAAAGGTTAGTTTCTGATGGTTACCTGATTGGAAAACACAAAAAGCAATTTTATCTCTCGGAACAATAATGGACATATTTAATATAAATGTCGCAGATTCCGCGATCAATCATGCCCTTCCAATTTTACTACTTTGTTGTAAAGGCCCATGATAAGAAGGGATAATCCCAGTTGACCTACCCATAAACCCGCATGTTTTTTACCTTTTGCCAATAATGCCACAGAAAGAATGGTGGAACCGACTGCTGTCCATAAGAAAGTATCTGATGGAAGCTTTTCTGTAACGTCTTCGATCATTTTTGCCACACGTCCTTCCCGGGCTTCAGGATTGAAATTTGCCATGACTTAATTTTTTGCGATTAAGAAATAAAATTCAGGTATGTAATTGGAAAAATTTACCGGTTCAATAGAGTAACCTGCAAATACCGTGTATATTCAATACATACAGCATGCCATAACATAATTTTAAAATACGTGAAGGTACTGGCTGTTATTATAAACCCGTCTCCATGCAAATTCCTTCAATTCTTCAAACGGGATGAAGAATGTGGAAACTGCATGAAGACGGGATACCTGGAGAACCGGGAAACAACTACTGTTTGATCAGGTAGCCGAATACTCCATCATTTTCGTTATCTGGTCCGGCAGAAAAGTATAATCTCTTTTGATCAACTGTAGAAGTAGATGGAGCAAAAGTCAATGCCCACAGACCTTCTATTTCAATCACGCGATTATGCGATTTCAGCTGGCCGATGAATTGTCCTTCCAGGGAATAGACATTGATCCTTCCATCGCCGAAATTACCGATGAGTATTACGGGGTCTTTTGGATCATGGTTATCATGACGATCTGCACTATTACCTTCGGTAGAAGTTTTGTTACCATAACTGCCATGATCGATATCATTGTCTTCCAGGAAGGAAGCTGGAGCACTCACAGCTCCCCAGGGATTATTTAATGTGCCGCGGGAAGTAAATCGTTTTACAAATTTTCCATCCATTCCAAATACACTCACAAATCCTTTGCCTGCTCCATTTACACCATGACCGTCAGCTCCCAGTTGTGAATACATCACAAACAGATAATCGCCGATCGCCTGGATATTGTAAGGAGAATATTCAGCAGGAAGTGTTGGGTCTTTGAATGTCATTTCTATCCTGTTAAAGGCGGTGTCCCATACATCGATCTTTTTTTGCTCAAAATTGGCACCATAGATCAGGTTCTTTCCATTGCTGGCTCCAATAGCCAATCCTGTATATCCTGCGCCTGGAGGAACTCTTAATCTTTGCGCAAGATTGCCACCATTCCATCCGGAGATCACCCCATCAAAACCGGAAAACAGGAATGCAGCATTACCATTGGGCAGTTTAAAGTTCTTTCCACCAGCGAAAACAATTCCGCACGGAAAACCAGAAGCTGAATCTGTGGGTGAAGGTATCTTTACACCCGGACGAACAATACCACCTTCAGCTGTATACAATTCGCTAACATGACCACCTACGGAATTCACCCATGCAATGCCGGTGGGTGACCAGGCAATACCGAATGCGTTTATGAGTGTAGGATCAACAGTAACCGGGTGATATTCGTTGGTGTTAGCCACCAGGTTCACTACTCTGAAATCACGGAGATCATGATCATTTATATCAGGTTTGTGACATCCTGCAGCCAACCCTATCAGGGCAATATAAAGCCAATAATTTTTCCCTGGCTTTAAGCCATCGCTTGTCAATTTGACTTTCTTCATCACTAAGTAAGTTTTTAGGTTAATGATTTAATAATTACATGCCAGACGATCAGCTGCAATTCAAAACTAATCGCGGGCATGTTGAAACAACAACACCATGCGCATGGTAATTGGTAAACTTACTTTGAAATAAAAAGATAAAATTCCGGTTTCTTCCCAACGTCGTTACCTGTCTTCCAAACGACGAAAGATTGATTAACCATTATCTGGCGGTGATATTCCCGTGGATTGATTATTTTTTACTGATCCTGTACATATTGCCTGATTCGGTAACCGCATAGAGCATATTATTGGCGTAGGCCAGATCACGAACCCTTTCTTTTTTATCTTCCATGATCCGCTCCTCTCCCACTACCTTATTATTTTGTATTACCAGCCTGCAGATATGTGTGCTGCTCAGGCCGCCAATGAATAAATTATTCTTCCATTCCGGAATAGCATTTCCGGCATAGAATATCATTCCGCTGGGGGAAATAACGGGGTCCCAATAGTAAACTGGCTGCTCCATACCGGCTTTTTGCTGAATGCCATCACCAACTTTTGCGCCACTATATTCAAGGCCATAGGTAATAACAGGCCAGCCATAATTGCGGCCGGGTTTAATAAGATTCAGTTCATCTCCTCCACGAGGAGCAAATTCAGCTTCCCATAGGTCGCCAGTAACCGGATGAAAAGCCAGGCTTTGCGGATTGCGATGTCCATAAGAATATATTTCAGGCATTGCATCTTTATTATTCAGGAAGGGGTTTCCTGGAACAGGTTTACCTTCTTTGGTAATATGAAATATCTTCCCCAGACCTGCATTCAGCCATTGTGCCTGTTTTCTTCCATCAAGTATGGAACGTTCACCCGCACTTACGAATATGTTTCCGTTTTTATCAAATAAAATACGGGAACCAAAATGGGCCTTGCTTTTTAAAGAAGGTGTTGCGCGGAATATTACAACAGGGTTTACGATGGTAGCCTCGTCTCCGGAAAGTTGGCCTTTTGCAACAGCAGTAAGGTTGCTTCCATCTGCCTGGGCCTCGGAGAATGTCCAATATATAGTCCTGTTTTTAGAGAACGATGGATCAGGGGCTACATCCAGCAATCCACCCTGTCCGCCATCATCTACTTTCGGAAAGCCGGTAACTTTCTTCAATAGTTTTCCATCTGCAGAATAAATGGTCATGAAGCCGGATTTATCGGTAACGATCCAGCGAGTATCTGGCAATAAGGTAATTGCCCAGGGTTTTCCAATATTCTCGGCGATCTTTTCGATCTTATACGGAGTGTTTGTTTTAACGCCTTTGATCCTGGTTTGCCCGGGGAAGGCCGGTTTGTAATCAGCGTTGGCCTGTTTGGTTTCTACAGGCGATAAGCTATCAATATGGGCAACCGGAACACTCATTGCTGGCTTAAAATACCAGGCTGACGATAGAATGACTGTTGAAAAAAGTAGCAGGAAAATGAGGGATCGCATGGGTTGAAAATTTAATCTGGTAAAATTAAGCAGGCAGAAGGGTACTGCCGAAATAAACTGCCGATTAGAAGCCACTAAATGTGTATATCCTGCGGGGTAACGACGGGATTCTTTGCATTTCCATAACTTTTTTTGGGGATCGTTTGATTAAATTACAGTTGTCTATGAAAACAATACCTTTCCTGTATATTTTAAGTGCCTTATTTTTAGCACCCATGAACAGTGACGCACAGGACCTCAATAAGGAATCACTTTCCAAATATAGTTACCCCATATTTACCGTTTCAGGCAAACAGCAACATACTGGTACCGCTTTTTTTTATAAGCAGGGAGATACCAGTTTCCTTGTTAGCAACTATCATGCGATCAAAGGGATGAACCCACTGCAACAGAATATTAATTTCCAGGCAGACAGCCTTTACCTGAAATACCCGGTAAAAAATTCCGACGAAACAAAAATGATGACCCTTGATATCAGCGATGAGGTCACCGGTAAAACAGAGATATTCAGTATGGTTACGCGCATTGATCTGATGAAGATTCCAGTTGAACTGCCGGAGGATGCTGATATTCATTATATCAATGAGCTTATTGATACTGAATTAATGGATGTAGAGCCGGAAGAAGTAGTGGTATTTGGTTATCCTACCGGAAGCGGAAGCATACCTGCCTTTTATTCCCAACAGCACAAACTGGAGGGTAATGTGAATAGCAATGGGTTTGCAGATTACGATGCTTCTCTAAGAGTAAATTTCCCCGATGCTTCTGATAGTGCCAGGGCCATTTTACATGGAACTTCCAGGTATTACTATTTCATAAGGCCCTTTGCTGCACAGGGATATTCAGGAGCCCCCGTGTTTGGGAAATTCAGGAATGCGAATAATAAACCGATCTATCGTTTCATTGGGGTAATCTTTGCCGGTCAGCCTGCTACACGTCAAACATGGGCTATTAAAGGAAAAGTGGCCTTAGAATACCTTCAGGGAGAAATTTTTGAATAATTAGTTACCCCCCGATGGAGCTGATGGTTTTGATAATATATCGTCATTAGTAACGCCTTTCTTCCGCGATACATTTTCATTCAACTTCCCGAAATTCCAGGTAAGTGCCATCGCAAAAGCACGCCTGATCTGGCGATTTACATTGCTACTGTAAAAATTTTTATCCTTTGTGACAGTTTCATATCTGCGGATCTTGTCGAAATAATTTACACCTCTTAATGAGACAAGGATCTTATTCCTGAATATTTTGTAATTGACATTAACGTTATGCCATGTGCTGAAGGGATAAGTGGTCTGAATGGTTTGCGGGTCTTTCCATAATCCAAGAATGCTTCCTATTGAAAATTTATCTGTAAATCGATAGTTTGTACTCATGAACAAATTGCAGCCAAGCCCGGTATTGGATTGTGATCTGTCTGAATTGTTCTTCACCCTGGCATAGCGGATGGACCCATTCACAAAATAGCTCCATTTGGGAGAGAACTTTGTATTGAGATTTATATTGAGGCTGGATTGAACTTCTTTTCCAATGTTCAGACTGGTGGTTCTGGTTATTCCAGTTGCAGGATCAAAGAATGTATATTGGAGAATCTTATTGCCGCTATAGCTACCTTCAAGGTTAATGCCTGCAAATGTATTGCCCTTGCCGAATCTGATTGCGGCGTTTAACGCATGAACAGTTTGTGGTCCCAGTTCCGGGTTGCCGTAAGAAATATTCAGGGAATCATTATTGTTGACAAAGGGGTTCAGGTCATAGATATAAGGGCGCTGCAATCTTTTTGTATAGCCAAATACAAGTGTAGTTACTGGTGTTACGCGATTCGTCCATTGTATGTTGGGAAGGAAGGTGGTGTAATCATTGGTTACCTGGGTCTTTGAGGTAACGAAATTACCATCCACATTGGTGTATTCAACGCGGCCACCAACTCTAAGGGAGGATTTTTTAAAACGAATGGTGTACATACTATACAGGCTCAAAACATCCTGCTTGTAATCGAAATAATCTGTATTGGAGATATTGGTTTTATAATCATCTGTCTGATCATATTTGATGAGGCTCCTGAAATCTGAATTTGCCTGGCGAATAATCGCTTTTACACCACCTTCCACTTTGGTTTTTTTACCTAAAGGAATGCTATTATCTACCTGGAAGGTATATTGGTTATTGCGGGCAAAGCTATTGTTAATGAGAAAGCGATCAGTACCTGGATTATCCTGGAAGCTGTTTAATTTTGAATCGTTTTTGCCAAATTCCCCCAAAAACCGGAGGCTAAATTCTCTTTCTTTATTTTGTTTAAAATGTTTTATATAATCACTTCCCACATTTACACCCGGATTATCACTCTTGTTTGAAAGATTATAAAAGCTGGTGGTGGAAGGTGCAGCAGCAAAATCTGTAGTGATGGTTTGTGCGGAAAGGGTTGAACTGTTCCAGCTATCGATATTGGTGTAAACGCTGAGTGTATTAAGGCTATCCATTTCCCAACTTAATTCGGCGTTACCGAAACTCCAGCCAGCACTGTTACGCTGACTGCCATCCAGTGTTCTTTTGGCATATGCGGTTGGAATGGCAGGAATCGTAGTATTGATATTACGCTGTGCAACCGGATCCTGGAATCCCTTATCAAAGAAAACACTCAGGCCAAGTTTCCCAACCTTTGCATTTCCATTCACGGAGAAATCATAGGTTTTGTCGCTGGTCCTTGAAAATGAAGTAAGCGTACCATTATAACCGGCTACTTTTTTCTTTGTAATAATATTGATCAGGCCACCAATACCTTCTCCATCATATTTGGCGGAAGGCGTGGTTATCACCTCAATCTTTGAAATGAGCGCACCAGGAAAGCTCCGCAATGCTTCCCTCACATTCCGGGCAAACATGGATGTTTCCCTGCCGTTTAATAATACTTTGAAATTGGATTTACCATTTATTTTTACATTGTCTTCACCATCTACCTGTACAAATGGTGTTTTACGCAGGATCTCGATAGCGGATTCCGTTTTTGTGGCAGGATCATCTTCTACATTAAACACAATTTTATCATCACTCTGTTCTATTAATGGTCTTTGGGATTTCACCACTACTTCCTTAAGCAATCCTGTGATCCTGGATAATTGTACAGCTTCAAGCTGGAAGTCACCTTCTTTTACACTAATATTTACTGGTACTTTCTTTTCTGCAAAGCCTGTATGATTGAAAGAGAGAATATAATTTCCTGTATCAGGTTTATTTAGCTGAAATGTTCCGTTCTCTGCACTAATTACAGTCTGAAGGGCTGTAGCATTATTGGCCTTGAACAGGCGTACCGTAACCAGTGCCATTGGCTTTGTACTGTCAGAAACAATACCCGTCAATTTCAATTTGGTTTGTGAAAAGGTTGCAAGGGGAAGGATAAGGAGAACTGCCTTCACCAGAATGGATACGAGTATCTTCTGCATTGCTATTAGTCGGAATTGATTAGGAACCGAAAGGTAGGAAACTTTTCGTATTTCAGCAGCTTATGTGATGAGCGGCAGCTCCAAGCCGCAAAATAAGCGACTGAACTGTCTGATTCTTACATGAACAAATTGTTAAGCAGGGAGTTCTCGTTTGCTGAAAATATCTGAGAGGACTCTTCTGGCTGCATGATAACCACAGAAACCATGAACGCCACCACCGGGTGGTGTTGATGCAGAACATATATATATACCTTTTGCAGAAGTCCGATACGGAGAATATTTCAAAACCGGTCTTGCAAATAACTGACCGATAGTATTGGCGCCCCCTACAATATCCCCTCCGATATAATTGGGATTATACTCTTCCATTTGTTGTGTATTCATTGTATGTCGTCCAATGATCCTTTCCCTGAAGCCAGGAGCAAATCTTTCCACCTGTTTTTCAATAACCGCGGTCATATCTTTATTAGACCCATTGGGGACATGGCAATAAGCCCAGGCAGTATGTTTCCCCTGTGGTGCCCTGGAATCATCAAAAAGACTTTGTTGAGCCAACAAAACAAAGGGTGCAGTTGCTTCACTACCTTCCCATGTAGTCTTTTCGGATAGACTGATCTCTTTTAAAGAATTTCCAATATGGACAGTTCCGGCAAGGCTGCATTCTTTGGCTGTAAAAGGAATAGGAGCATCCAATGCCCAGTCGATCTTGAATACACCCACACCATATTTATACCTGGTTATTTTCCTTTTATAACTTTCAGAAAAATAATTTCCACTGATATGTAAAAGTTGCCGGGGTGATACATCAAATAACACTGCATGGCATGAAGGCAATTGTTGCAAAGACTTTACATAAACCCCAGTTTCTATTTTTCCTCCAAGGGAAACAAAATAACCCGCCAGGGCGCGTGCTATGGATTGTGAGCCTCCCTTTGCCAGCGGCCATCCTCCCCTATGGGCTGCAGAGCCCAGCACCAATCCAACGGCTGCTGTTCCTGCATAGTTTAATGGCAAAGCAGAATGAGCTGCTACACCAGTCCACAAAGCTTTTGCTTTTTGGGTGTGGAATCTTTTGGCAATTGTATTGGCTGATTTGATCGCATTACTGCCGAAACGGGCGAGCGTAAAAAAATGTTTTGGGAAATGCAAAGGAGCAAGGAGATCCGGCTCAAGGTATCGCCAATGCTGAATAACAGGTTCCAGCAAACTCTTATATGCTTTTCCATCTTCACCTAATGATTGAGCTGTTTCTTCCAGGGAATTATAAGCAGCCCCTGCTGTGCCATCTTCCAGAGGATGCGCGAACGCAACAGGTGGCGTTATATATTCCAATCCAAAATCATGAAGGGGCAGGCTTTGAAAGAAACCGGAATCAGCCGCCATTGGATGTATGGCGGAACAAACATCATGTTTGAAGCCGGGCAGCGTCAGTTCTTCAGTACGCATACCTCCACCGATGGTATCCTTTGCCTCCAATAGCAGTACTGATAATCCTTCCCGCTGCAGGGTTATTGCTGCTGATAAGCCATTGGGCCCTGATCCAACTACTATCGCATCAAAATCCTTTTTATTCACGAGTATTGATTATGATCACCATAATTCCGGCAAAGCTAATCCCTATACTCTTAACCCGTATAAATAAAAAGGGTCCGGCTTCGCCGGACCCTAAAAAATCAACCGTCGTTATGCTATGCTATTTTAGTTATAATTCTTAGTTCTTAATTTTTAATTAAACGCTGTATGGTTTTATTACCTGATTTTTCTTCTGTTATATCCAGCAGGTATACTCCGGCAGCCAGCTTTTCAAACTCACTCAGGGTTATTTGTGATATGCCCTTTGCTACCTCTTTACGGACCTGCTGCAGCGCTTTACCACTGACATCCAGCATTCGTATCCTGAAAGCAGTAGCCCTCTCTGTATTTACAGTTACCGTTATGGCAGAATGGAATGGGTTAGGCCATGCATTTACCTGCAACTGGCTGGACAATCTTACTACAACCACATTACTGTATTTTGTTTTGCCATCAATATCAACAAGTTTAACACGGTAGTAGATAGCATTAGTTTGCTGAACAAGTGCTGCAACATCGTCAATGGCCTGATAGTAAGATTTCACTGCACTGGAACCAGCGGCCTGTACCTGTTTGCCAACCTGGCTGAAATCTTTATTATTTACGCTTCTTTCAACAATGAAGTAACTGGTGTTTTGTTCTGAAAGTGTTGACCAGCTTACAGTAGAAACATCACCACTTAACGAAACTGTAGCCTGAAGACCATCCGCTGGAAGCGGGCGAAGCCAGATCAATTTGTAGGTAGCAGGCGTAGGATCCTTCATCATCGCAGCATCCACATAGGAATAGCTAAAGATTACTGAAGTATCTCCCATGGCAGCCGGAGTGATCTTGAGCTGCAACAGGTTCGGGTTAAAGTTGTTGATCAGGTAACCACTTGTCACCAGTGCGCTGTTATAATATAATTCCGCATTATTGGGCACTACATCGATAATTACAGACTTGGTAGTAAGCACACAACCAGAATTACAATCCTCAGGATCTGATCCACTCAACACAGGCGGATTTACACCACCATTAAGTGTGATCACCATATTCACATTTGGCTGATTCACCGGAGCCAGGTAGCTGTCTGAATTAGGCAACTGCTGGATACCAAAGTCAACATTCGTTACATTGGTTATACCAGTTGTCAGTGTAATTGATGAGTTGGATATTCCGGCTTTATTCCCGGTTCCTGCCATATTGTTCGTTCCATAAGCATCTCCTACCGGTATCCATATGGTTGCATAATTACCGCAGGTTGGAGGATTGGCTCCCAGTTGCATATCGGTAGTAGATAATATAAGACTGTACGTACTATTTACTTCCGCCAACGGGAATGAATAGGCACCTGTTGAGTTATTAACTGTTGATTTGAAGGCAACCTGCCCTGAAGCATCTACCAGGTAAGCGTAAACAGTAGCACCTGAAGGATTTCCTTTACCTGGACCGTTAACCACATTATCAATCAGACCATTCTTGTCGTTACGCAAGGTACCACTTACCGTAATACTGTTCTTTGTAATACCAAAGTCAGCATGGGAAGTACAGGAACCCGAAGCGTTTATGCTCATTGTCTGGAAATAGTTAGTTGTTCTCTTATAGAAATTAGGAATGGTGGTTGTATCAATTGCCGTGATATAACACTGCGGATATTTCAGATACCTTATTGATACATGACCAATATACACACTATCAGCATCGCTATTGGTACCTGCCGTCAAGAAACGGATTGCAGTATTGGCTGTAGCGTAAGAAGTAATATCCTGGTTGTACACTGTTACATAGTTTGCATCCGTATTACCATCACCGGCAATTGTATAAATGGTACTGAAAGTAACGCCATCGGAAGCTACCTGCACGTATACATCGTCCCCGGCATTGATGGTATTGCTTTTCCTGCGATAAGAGAAAGTAAGGAAGGCCTTGGTTGCACCACTGAGGTTTACAGACCTTTTAGCGGATACGTTGTTATCTTTTAATCGTATACCATAGCCAAATGCTCCATCTTTTACAATTTCCACATCCGTATTGGCAGCTGAAGCACTATTATTACAGAATCCGGAAGAAAAAGTATCACCATTGTCAGACCATGTTGGTGTCCATGGAGTATCTCCATCAGTACCGGAGGCACAGGAACTGGCTCCATTTGTACCTTCGAAATCATCTTCCACTGTTCTTTCGGGATATTTTACAAACTGGTAGAAGCCTGAGCTGTCTACAGTTACTGAGTCAGTCAATTCATTTGGTGCAAGCGTACCATTACAGTTACCATCAGTATACAGGTATACTTTAATGGCTGGCATACCAATTCCACCATCATCATTGTTACCATCTTTATCCCTGTCAATAAATACCTGACCAGAGATTACGTTCTGGTTACCATTTGAAGGACAGCTGCTGATCTTCACGATCACCCTTGCATTATCACATACAATGGGTGAAGGCGTAGAACATACACGATAGTCAAATGTATCCTGCCCGGTATACCCAGGGTCTGGTGTATATAATATGGTCCCGTTAGTATTAATAGTGATGGTACCATGCTTTGGCTGTAACAATCCGAGTGTTGACACACTTGTTGGATCAATAGTAGCCAGGAATCCAAAGTCGTTTACGAGAATAGTGATAGTTACAGGCTGATTTACCAGCGTACTGGCAAAATCATCACTCGCTACTACTACTTTCTCTTTACAGAAAGGTTGCAATGTGGAACCCACGTCCCAGTAAGCAATACCGATACCAGTGCTTGAACCTTTAGGGTCTTCACCATACACAGCAGCGATCTTGGCACCGTTACAGGTATAGATGGCTATACCGCTCTGGTCATTATCTGTATTATCAAGGATCTTGATATAGTTAAGTGCATTTACATTGTAAGATACGTCGTAACGGAGACCACAGGGGCTTACCGAACCGGTAGTACCTGTTACGTTACCATCATATTTTACATAGATAGTTGTATTGACGGTAGGTGTTACCCAGATCGGGTTACCATTTACATCCGGACCAGCTGGTGCTACAAGGTCCAGACCACCAGGCGCCCATGCTACCGTAGTATAATCAGTTAACCTTGCTTCAGAGATCAGGTTGAACGACCAGTCATAAGTTGAACCATCCTGTGCGCTTGTATACGGAGTGTAAGAGTCCACAATTTCAATGGCAGTGAATGATTCACCTGTCAAGTTCACAAATTTATAAGTAGCCGTTGCAGAATAAGCCAGCGGGAAACGCACAGCTGATTTTGCCGGCACATTGATAACACCATTTGCAGGAGCACCTGAATACCAGTTGATGGCAATCGGCCTGTTCAAACTATTATATAACATTACTACAGAAGAGTCTTTCACAACATCAGCCACGTTATCCGATGTAGGCACAGGAGTATAATAAGTATTGGAATACCAGGTAGCGGGATAGATTGGGGCATTACGGATTGAATATCCATCAACACCACCTGCATTCAATTCTACACCTACCGGCTTCGTACTGGTAACGGTTGCACCTGTCAACACACCACCATCTACAAACAGTGTTTGTCCTTCCTGTAAGGTAGCAGTTGTTTCCAGGGTACCATTATTATCCTTATCCAGACTAACTACAGTATTGTTTTCAGCTGCACGGATGAAAAGCGCAGTGTATTTAAAGTCCTGACTCGGGAAATCCTGTCCAAGTGGAATAGTAAATGATTGTCCGAAATCATACGTTGAGGTAACGTTGGTTTTAATAGCCTGAACCGGCATACGGGTAGGCTCACCTGTTACCTGCGTAATAGCAATCTGTCCATTAGAGGTTACTTTATCCTTACCGTCATAGAATATGGCGGTGGTTCTTGGGTTGGCAGGCATGGTATTGTCCAGAACGATATTAGCACTTGCAGGGATCAGGTCGCTCGGATAACCAGGTGCTATCCCATTATAAGGATTACCATCGCCCCAAACCTTTGTAGTAGACTGGGTTGGGTTAAGCGCGTTCGCTTCATATCCATCTTCCCATTCATCCCATACTATAGTCATACCCTGGTAAGGAACCTTGATACTGATTACGGTACGGAGGTTGTTGCTGGGCATGCTTGTATTGGAAGAATTCAACAAGGCATCATAAGCTTCATTTTCAGGATAAGGAATATAATACGTGTGTGATTTGGAAGCATCTGCACAGATATCCACGATAAATGGATCAATTGTAAAGAATATTTTCCCCGTTGCGCACAATGGTACAGGAGAAGTAAGATCACAGATCTGGTAAGTAATTGTATCCATACCAGAGAAGGTACCATTAGGCAGATAGATGATATTGTTATTTGAAATATAAGCAGAACCATTGCGGGGCTGACCTACTATGGCAAGGGATGCAGGGTTAATATTATTATTAGGATCATAGTCATTAGCTAAAACGTCAACTACTATTGGGTTACCACCGGCACCTGAAACGCTGTCATTCAGCGCAACCGGAGCACAGCTGGTGCAAATATCGTAGCTGGCATTCATGGTATGGACTACAGTATTCTCATAACCTTCTTTTGCTGTACCGGAAAGAGCATATGTACCACCGGCCGCAGGAGTATTCCATACATATTCAAATGTGCGAGTACAGCCACTGGTGTTTACAATAGCAGCAGGGAATGTGCTACCAGCTGGAGTGATCTTTACATTCAGCGCTGTGATATCTGTAGCACCGAAGGGATCAGTTACAATAGCGCGGATATACTTCGTAGAGCTATTCACACCTGAAAATACCTGTGCACCGCCGGGATAAATCGCATCATACACACCCAGGGAAGTTACCTGGATATAGGTAGATACAGGTATGTCGATCCTTGAAGGTTTTGTCTGGCTGTCAAAGTCGATACGGAAAGTAACACCGGCCTGTGCTGTAGTAAATTGAATAGCGATAGTTTGACCAGCGTTTATCAATACATCGGAAGCCAGGGTACCTGTCCATGTCAGCATTCCACCAGCATAAGAGGCGTTTGTTAAAGTAATGATCGGGTTACCAGCATAGGTTAATACTGCATTGATACTGGCAGTAGCCGGCATTGTACCACTTGAAATGGTAACATAGGCTCTTACGGTAATAGTACCGGCCTTGATGCGAAGACTATCGCACAAAGCAGGTGCCATGGTAAATGATGTATTGGTAAGACCAATAGTGCTCAAAAGCGGAGTGCTTGAAGTAGTTGCATCTGCGGTAGCTACCGGGTCAATACGATCAAGGGATTGAACAGGATCAGAAAGATATAATTGCTTGTAAACAAAATTTGAGTTTATGGTAACAGTGTGAGTAGCTGTTATTGGTCCGCCACAACCGGTAGCAGTGGCAGTGATCACTGTTGTACCGCTCCAGTTGGCTGCATAAGTTACAGCACCAGTAGCTGCAACAATTGTATTACCACCAGCTAAACTGGCAGCATCAAGGGAATAAGTAATTGCTGTAGTATAGGCAGCAGTAGCAGAATAAGTTACTGTTGAATTACTTTGGGTCCTGGAAGAGGTTGAACCTAATGCAAATACTGGTGTACCAATTGTTGGATTGGTAGTAACGATATGAGTAGCTGTTTTAGGACCATTGCAACCTGCGGCACTTGCCGTGATGGTTGAATTACCTGTCCAGCCAGCTGTAAAAGTTACAGCACCGGTTGAAGCATTAATAATATTACCAGAAGCAAGGCTGGTAGCATCCAGTGAATAAGTAACACCAGTAGTATTGGCAGCAGTAGCTAAATAATTAGCAGTACCTGCTCCCTGACAACGTGATGAAGTTGCTCCCAGGGTAAATACTGGCGTACTAACATTGGGGTTAGTTGTAACAGTATGCGTAGCTGATTTAGGACCAGAGCAACCCGTAGCCTGTGCGGTAATGGTTGATGTACCTGTCCATCCTGCTACAAAGGCAACTGCACCCGTAGAAGGGGTGATGGAGTTGCCTCCAGCCAGGCTTGCAGCATCCAGGAAGTAAGTAATACCGGTAGAATTCGTAGCAGACGCAGTATAACTGGTAATAGTAGCAGCCTGACAACGGGAAGAGCTTGCTCCCAATGTAAATACCGGAGTTGCTACCGGAGGCGTAGTTGTTACTGTATGGGTAGCTGTTTTGGGACCAGCACAACCTGCAGCACTTGCAGTGATCACAGAAGATCCGGACCAACCTGCAGCCCATGTAACATCTCCTGTTGTGGAATTGATAGTATTGCCACCTGCAATGCTTGTTGCATCCAGTGAATAGGTAATAGCTGAACTATTTGCCGCAGCAGCAGTATAATTCACTGTGCCTGCTGCCTGACAACGCGTTGATGTAGCGCCAGCTGCAAAATTTGGAGTAGATACGTTTGCATTGATCGTTACAGTATGTGTAGCGGTAACAGGACCATTACAACCTGTAGCTTTGGCAGTAATAGTTGTAGCACCAACCCATAAAGCGGAAAAAGTAACCACGCCTGTTGCAGCATTGATGGAGTTGCCACCGAGTATACTTAAATTATCAAGACTATAAGTTATGCCAGTACTGTTGGTAGATGTTGCATTGTAAGTCCCTGTTCCACCCCCTAGACAACGGAAAGAACTTGAACCCAATGCAAAGACCGGGGTTCCAACCGTAGGTGTAACAGTTACAGTATGGGAAGCAGTTGCAGGACCATTACATCCAGCTGCACTTGCAGTAATAATTGTTGTTCCAGACCAGCCTGCAGGATAATTGACTTGGCCATTGGTTGAATTCAGGACAACTCCACCTGCAATACTTGCGGCATCTAATGAATAGGTGATGCCTGTTGTATTAGTAGCATTAGCTGTATAGATTACAGCACCATTACCCTGGCAACGAGTTGTAGTTGCTCCGAGCGTGAATACAGGAATAGTAACAGAAGCAGTTGTTACTACGGAATGTGTGGCGGTACGCGGACCATTACATCCGGAAGCTGTAGCGGTAATTATGGAAGTACCTACATATCCGGCAACATAAGTTACATCACCCGTATTAACATCAATGGTGTTACCGGCAGCAAGGCTTGGTGCATTCAGGCTATAGGTTATACCGGTGCTGTTTGCAGCATTGGCAATATAAGAAACAGTATTTGCTGCCTGGCAACGGGTTGAATTGGCACCCAATACAAACACCGGAACACCCACAGCAGGTGTTATTGTAACTGTAACACTTCCTGCACCTGCACTCCAGGCCAGGGTTGTATTGTCCTGAGAACGGATATAATAAGTTCCTGAAGTAGTTACGACATAAGTTGAACCGCTATTAACAGTACTTGTGCCTGTAGCACTGGTTTGCCAGTACCAGGTTTCGCCAGCAGGTGCTGAACCGGTAGCGGAAAGCGTTACCCCAGGATTGGCACATTGTGGAGAGTTTGATGCAGGATCTGAAGGATTAGCAGGTAAAGTAATTACCGAACCATTCACGGTCACATCATCGATCATCCAATATGTAGTGTTGTCTTTAATGCTCGTGATATACAGTCGAAACGTTACTGCACTAACGCCAGTAAAACTGCCGGCGGGCAGTGTAACTACAGGAGTCTGTTTGTTATCATTACAACTACCAGTTGCAATATTTGAAGTGTAGTTATCGATGCTGGAACGAAGTATCCATTTTGTGAGACCCGTGCCACTACCACTTCCATTTTCACTAACTGCCTGTGTAAAGCTGAGTGTTGTCAGTTTTAAGAAATAACCGGCATCCGCAGTTATGGAAAATTCATGGTATTCATTCAGATCGATCGAAGGATTTTTATTCCAGTCGGTTTGCTGATTGGCATCATCTACCTTATCACAGGCAACATTGACTGAAGTGAAATCACTAAAGTTTGCTTTTGCAGGTTGCGTTGTAACTGAAGGATTCTGTGTAGGACATGCACCACTGCCAGTAAATTCATAAACTCCCAGTTGTGCGGAGCTATTGCTGGAAAAGGTAAACAGGGAGATCAACAAAACCATGATAGAAAAAGCCTGTCTTCCTGTAAAACTTGCGGCAGTGTTCTGGCTAATCACAGATTTTTTAAAAGGAGTAAAAAATCGCTTCATCGTTTTCAAATTAGGGTTACGGATTAGGATGACCTTTCGGGCATCTTACCCTGGGAATTCAATGAAAAAAGCGACTTGGAAGGAGAAAACTGCTTTGAGTAAAAGCACTGAATGTGAAAGTCTTCTCAAGGGTCGGATTTACGTTGTCTTCTTAGGGTATTTTCGATTCTGAGGTAAACATAATACGCAGGTTTTTTACTTGCAAGGTAAAAACGCATATGTGCGTAACTATTACCGTATTTTCTGTAGTATTATTACGAGTGCCCCTTGAATGCCAATACGATACAGATTTAATTTGATGCCTTCTAAAGCAAAAAATGATTTGCATTTTTCCGTAAAACTGCGATTGTACTTAAAA
>JAJKIP010000249.1 GCA_021154405.1 Segetibacter sp.
ACGTATTTTGAAACAGCGAAATACCATTTCGGCCTGGGAGATGAAGACAAACTTTTAGGTTTTTTTTATATCGGACATGTGGCCATTCCTTCGCCTTCTGCAAAAAGGGCTCCTTTTGAAGAGAAAGTAAGCTGGGTATTATAACTAACACTATTCCTACAGTTCCAAACAGACGTTAATATTCCACTCCTGTATGACCATTTCCAGTTAGTTCCTCTTTCCGTAAATGCGAATTCCTATTAATGTAAACCGGCTACCGTAACCGTGAACGTTATTTGCCATTGAACGGCCTGGAAAATAATACTCTTACTATGCAGGAAACCAAACAAGGATTTTCTTCGATACATAGATAGTAATATTCAAACGGAATCCTGATTTTAATTGAATACTCCCTTCAATAAAGGACTGACTTTCGGAATTACTATTTACTTACGAATAGCCAAAGCCTGGAAACCTTTTCCCTTAATAAACGATAACACTGAAAAGAAATGATCGTGGTCATTTTCTATATTGATTTTTATCATAATGGTTGTCATTTGTCTGTAAAACAATTATCGAATACTTCTTATTGACAATTTCATGATAAACATTTGTACTTACAAAAGGAACTTGCATCCGCAATCAAAATTTATGAAGAAGATAGTATTGAATGTCCTCGCTCTTTTAATAGCAGGAATGGCATTGGCGCAGGAAGATTCAACCAAAACTAAACAATTAGGCGAAGTTGTAATTACCGGTCAATATAAACCCCAATCTCTCAAGAACTCCGTTTACCAGGTACGTGTGATCACCAAAGACAGGATACAGAAACAGGGCGCTACCAAACTCCAGGATGTTTTAAACAATGAACTGAATATTCGCTTTTCACAGGACCTTGCTACAGGTGGATCCGATATCAATATGCTCGGACTTTCCGGTCAGAATGTAAAGATCCTTGTAGATGGTTTACCGATGGTAGGAAGACAGGGAACTTCCAATGAGATCAATATTAACCAGATTGATATTAACACTATTGAACGCATTGAAATTGTCGAAGGCCCCATGTCTGTGATATATGGCGCCGATGCATTGGCAGGTGTTATCAATATCATTACCCGCAAAGGCGGTCCCGGCAAATTTTCTGTTACTGCCCGCGCTACTGAAGAAACTGTAGGCAAAGAATATGGTGTGAAAGGCGGCATCCATAATCAATATGGCGGATTAAGTTATCGTCATAAGCAATGGGAAATTGGTGGAGGCATTGGCTATAACTATTTCGGTGGCTGGAGAGATACTGCTGTAGACAGGGAACTGGTATGGCACTGGAAAGACCAGATCACCTCCAATGGTTTTCTTGCTTATAATGGAGAGAAACTCAATTTGCGTTATCGCTTTGATGGCTTTGATGAAGTGATTACCAATCCGGGAAATTTCCTGATCCCTTATTCAGAAGCAGATGATACACTTGCACAGGACCAGGAATATCTTTCCAAACGCATGATGCACCAGGTACAGGGGAATTATTTTGTGAATGGTAATCTGTCGTTTCAGGCACAAACCTCCTATAGTGATTACCGCCGTCAGGTATATTCCACAACTGTAAGTCATAAGACCGGCGAGAGCCATCTGGATGCACCTGAACGGCAAGCCCTCGTTCGTTTCCAGGGATTTACCTTCCGCGGAATGGCAGCTTATAAAATATCTTCCGTCGTTGCCATACAACCTGGAGTCGATATCAATATTGAAACTGGAAAAGGTGAGCGACTTACATCCGGCCTGAACCAGGTAAATGACCTGGCCTTTTTCATTAGCTCAGAGATCACGCCGAGTTCAAAGGTGAATATTCGGCCGGGTCTGCGCTTCATCCATAATTCAGTTTATGATGCGCCACCCGTGGTTCCTTCACTCAATACCAAATTTGTATTAATGAAGAATTTGGATCTGCGACTGGCTTATGCACATGGATTCCGTTCCCCTTCATTGCGTGAACTTTATTTCAATTTCTTTGATGCCAATCACCAGTTGCAGGGTAATCCTGAGTTAAAAGCGGAGACTTCAAACAGTTTCACCGGTTCTTTGGTTTGGAGAAATGGAGTGCCAGCCACCGCTACCAAAGCCATCTTTACAGCTACGCTGAGTGGATTCTATAACGATGTAAAGAACCAGATCGATTTTGCGGAATCTCCCATTGATCAAAATATTTTTATTTATACCAATATTGACAATTTCAAGACCAGAGGTGCAAGCCTTACAGGCACAGCCCTTTATAAAAAATTAAATGGATCACTGGGTTTTTCATATACCGGTCGCTTTAATAAGTTATCTAATGATGATAAATCCCTTCCAGAATTCAAATGGTCGCCGGAAGTGAATTCGAATTTAGGATACAGTTTCATAAAGGTGGGACTTAACCTGAATCTCTTTTACAAATTAACCGGCAAACTTCCATTCTATCAGTATGCGACTATTAATGGTCAGCAGCAACTGGTACTTGCTCAAACTGATTCCTATAACTGGATGGATTTTACAGTAACTAAAAAAATGTTCAATTTTTTTACGATCAATGCGGGCATCAAAAACATATTTGATGTAACAATGGTAAATAATACTGCTGTGGGTGGTGTGCATGGAACAACCGGCGCACAGCCTATCGCTTATGGCCGCTCGTATTTTGCGGGGCTGTCATTCAACTGGGATAAAAAATAAACGAATTAAATAAAACGATTAAATTTTCGAACGATGATACGGGCAACTATTTTACGGGCTTTTATGCTTTCACTCGCTGCCACCATTTTATTCAGCGCGTGCAGAAAGAGAGATGATGTTTCTTTGCCAGATACTCTTGTTGTGTTTACATCCACTGCGCAAGGAATTGCTGCGACCGAGAACTCAATAGGTATTAAAATAAAATTGACAAGAGGAACAACTACTGCAGTGCCTATTACTGTAAAGTTCACACCTCAGGGAGTAACCTATGGAACGGATTTCACTACAACACCTGCCGCAACAAACGGACAGTTTGTAATTGATATCCCGCAGGGTAACAATGAAGCCACCTTCACGGTAAATAAAGTAGCAGGTGCTTTATTCGATGGTGACGAAAAAGTCACCTTTGATCTTTACAGTTCCGGTAATCCGATTCTGATCGGCACCCCTAAAGAACTTGTTTTAAATTTTTCAGAATTGGTTGCCAGTGCATCCAAGTACACCATTAATGGTGGAGGTGTAACTTATCCCAATAAAGTGTTTCTCGATCTGAGTGCCAACCGCCAGACCGCCGTATTGCGTACCAACTGGGATCTTGGTTTTTATACTGGTGCTGGTGGGGACGACTGGAGAGTGATCCTTAACCCTACCGTAGGTATGATGGCAAATGTGGTTAACAAAACAGATCTCAGTCAGGTAACTGCACTTGATACAATTGGATTCAGTGCCACAGTAGCCTATAGCCAGTTTGATCCTCAACCAACACAAATGGCGTTTGTGGATCTTCCCAATGGTGATCTTACAAAGACAGCCATAGGCGCAATATCAGCTACTGCGGCAGATAACAAAGTATATATCATCAACCGTGGCACCGGCGTTGGAAATCCCGGACCTAACCGTGGATGGAAGAAGATCAGAGTCATCAGGAATGCAAGTGGTGGGTATACTTTACAGCATGCAGATATTGCAGCAACAACATTTTCTTCAATCGATATCCCGAAAGATGAAGCATACTTCTTTAAGTATATAAATTTTGAAACTGGTATGGTTCCGGTTGAACCAGAAAAAACAAAATGGGATATAGCCTGGACCTATACGGGATTTGCTACCAATTTCGGGTTTGGTGATGCGCCGTACATGTTCCAGGACATCATCGTTCAAAACCGGAATGTACAGATAGCAAAGGTCTTAAATACAACCAAGGCATTTGATGCTTTTGGAGAAGCGGATATTGCCGGTCAAACGTTTAATAGCTCACAGGTTTCAATTGGTTCCGACTGGCGCGCCGGTGGGGGGCCCACTTCATCTCCTGCTGCCCGCACAGACAGGTATTATATCATAAAGGACGGTAACAATAACTACTATAAAGTCAAATTCAACTCCCTTACTGAGGGCGGTGTAAGAGGCTTCCCTGAAATAGAATATAAACTCGTGAAAAGAGGATAAATAAATAGGCGTAAATCCCCCGCAACAGTAAGGAATTAATTCAGCCCGATTCGAAGCCCGGATGCGTTAGATACACTCAGGCAATATTGTGCTTCAGCCAGAAATTGAAGGTATCCGATAATATCTCTTTCATTGAATTCAGGCTATCCGGTTTAATAAGGTACGCGTTCGCCCCAAATTCATAGGATTTCTTAATATCATTATGATCATCAGAGGAAGTGAACATGATGACGGGAATATGTTTGTAGGCTGTATTATTCCTGACATGCTGGAGTATTTCAAAACCATTCATACCCGGAAGATTGATGTCCAGCAGGATCATTTCCGGTTCAAATTCCCTTTCTTCCTCCAGCAGTTTTATTGCTGAAGCTCCATCCTCAGTGGTCTTGAAATGGTAATCACCCAGCTTGTTTACGATGCAGTTAAAAAAAGTAATTGCATCCGGGTTATCCTCTACATATAAAATCTTCTTAGGCATTCTCCCTTGTTTTACTGGTAATCTAAATAAAATCTTGTGCCATTATCCGGCCTGCTTTCCAGCCAGGGACTGCCATTATCCTGCACTCTGTAAAAGTCAAAATCATCCTTTACCGACCATCTATTTTAATAATCGAGTTATCGTTTGGGGAATATTTTTCCGTATTTATAACCAGGGTGATGAACCGGGAGCACCAGCTTGCTTGCGAAATAGTACCCTGACAGCCCCGTTTTTCCAATTACCCTTTGTACCTTTGCACCCTCAAAATTGAGAGGAAAACGGGCCATGGGCGCTAAATACCGCGAATTTACGGTACTGAATCTGCCAGGTTTTGAGCAGGAAATTCTTCAAAAATGGACTGAAAAACAGGCCTTTGAGAAGAGTGTGTCCCTCCGGGAAGGGGCTACCCCCTTCGTTTTCTATGAAGGCCCTCCCAGTGCTAACGGAATGCCCGGCATTCACCACGTTATTTCCCGGACTTTGAAAGACCTGGTTTGCAGGTACAAGACCATGAAGGGTTTCCAGGTTAAGCGAAAAGGCGGCTGGGATACTCACGGACTGCCCATTGAGCTGGGCGTGGAAAAGGAATTGGGCATTACCAAGGAAGATATCGGGGTAAAGATCTCTGTGGAAGAATACAACCGAAAATGCCGGGAAGCGGTATTACGGTATAAAGACAAGTGGGATGATATCACCCGCAAAATGGGTTACTGGGTAGACCTCAAAGATCCCTATATCACCTTCAGGAATGAATACATAGAAACACTCTGGTGGATACTGAGTGAACTATATAAGAAGGGGCTTTTGTATGAGAGCGTTAGCATACAGCCTTATTCACCTGCTGCAGGAACAGGTTTGAGTTCTCATGAATTGAACCAGCCCGGTACCTATAAGGATGTAAAGGATACTTCTGCAGTGGCAATGTTCAGGGCAGTGAATGATACGATTGTCACAAGACCTTTCTGGAAAAAGGTAGACCCAAAAGAACTGGTGAATGAGGAAGTTTTCTTCATGGCATGGACCACCACACCGTGGACCCTGCCTTCCAATCTTGGATTGACTGTTGGACCAGCTATCGATTATGTACTGGTTAAAACGGTTAATCCCTATACACATCTTCCCGTAAATGTGATTCTTGCAAAAGCGTTGTTGGGGAAATACTTCAAACCAGAAGGAGAGAACGGAGATTTTGCCAGCTATTCTCCTGAAACAAAACTTTTGCCCTGGAAAGTACTGGCAGCGTTTAAAGGAAAGGACATTGAAGGCGTAAGATATGATCAGCTGCTCCCCTTTGAGTCCAATTCCTTGCAGCGGATAAAAGAGATCACTCCTGATGCTGATCCATTCAGAGTGTTGCTGGGAGATTTTGTTACTACTGAAGATGGTACCGGTATAGTGCATACTGCACCCGCCTTTGGTGCAGACGATTTTAAAGTAGGCAAGAAGTATAATATTGGAATACTCACCATGGTTGATCGCCAGGGAAAATTCATTGACGGATTAGGCGAGTTCAGCAACCGGTATGTAAAGAATTATAAGGACGATCCCAAATACGTTGATGTGAATGTTGACATCAGTGTAAAATTGAAGAAAGAGAATCGTGCATTCAAGGTTGAGAAATACGAACATAACTATCCGCATTGCTGGCGGACTGATAAACCGGTATTGTACTATCCATTAGATGCATGGTTTATCAGGACAACTGCAGTGAAAGACAGAATGGTAGCCCTGAATAAAACCATCAACTGGAAACCCAAATCAACCGGTGAAGGAAGATTTGGGAACTGGCTGGAGAATATGGTTGACTGGAACCTGAGCCGCAGTCGCTTCTGGGGTACACCATTGCCCATCTGGAAGAGTGAAGATGGGAAGGAAGAAAAATGCATTGGAAGTATAGCCGAACTGAGAGCTGAAGCAGAGAAAGCAGATAAGCAGCTGGGCCTTGCCAATAGTGCAAAGCTGGGCGCTGGCAACATTGACCTGCATAAACCATATGTAGACGAGATCATATTGGTAAGCGATTCCGGCAATCCCATGAAGCGCGTGCCAGACCTGATTGATGTATGGTTCGACAGTGGTGCAATGCCCTATGCACAATGGCATTTCCCCTTTGAGAATAAAGAAACATTCAAACAAAGTTTCCCGGCTGATTTCATTGCGGAAGGAGTGGACCAGACCCGTGGCTGGTTCTATACGCTCCATGCAATTGCTGCCATGCTGTTTGACAGTGTAGCCTATAAGACCTGTGTATCCAATGGACTGGTGCTGGATAAGAACGGGAACAAGATGAGCAAGCGCCTGGGCAATGTGGTGGATCCGTTCAGCACAATAGAAACCTTTGGCGCAGATGCAACACGCTGGTACCTGGTTACCAATGCATCTCCCTGGGAGAATATGAAATTTGACCTGGATGGTATTAAAGAAGTGCAACGAAAATTCTTCGGCACTCTTTATAATACTTACCAGTTTTTTGCACTCTACTCCAATGTGGATGGATTTGCTTTCAAAGAAAAATACATACCGCTTGATGAGCGGCCCGAAATAGATCGCTGGATATTGTCAAGCCTTCATTCACTGATAAAGAACGTGAATGAATACATGGATGATTATGAACCAACACAGGCTGGCAGGGCAATCGAAGATTTTGTAGATGAACATTTGAGCAACTGGTATGTTAGATTATGCAGAAGAAGATTCTGGAAGGGTGAATATGAGCAGGATAAGATCTGCGCCTACCAGACCCTGTATGAATGTTTGGAAACGGTAGTGAAGCTGGTTGCGCCGGTTTCTCCTTTCTTCAGTGATGTTGTTTTTCAGCAGCTGAATGAAGTAACAGGACGATTCCCAAACGCAGAGTCAGTACACCACCTGGATTTTCCCATAGCCAATCCCGACTATATAGATGAATCACTGGAAGAGAGAATGCAGCTGGCACAGGACGCTTCTTCGCTGATCCTTTCTCTAAGGAAGAAAGTAAATATCAAGGTTCGTCAGCCTTTGCAGAAAGTACTGATACCAGTGTTGAATCCAGCAATGGAACAGCAGCTTAGAAAGGTGGAAGACCTTATAAAAGCGGAAGTGAATATTAAGGCGATTGAATTCCTGGACGCGGGAAATACGTTTATCCGTAAAAAAGTGAAGCCAAATTTTGTGGCACTGGGTAAAAAGCTGGGTCCGAAAATGAAAGCAGTATCCACAGCTTTGGCACAATTCACGCAGGAAGAAATTGCCCGGTTTGAAAAAGACGGACAATATAGCTTGCTAATTGAAAGCGATCCCGTAATATTACAGATAGCCGAAGTTGAAGTTAGTAGTGAGGATATTCCCGGGTGGACGGTAGCCAATAAAGGTAGCCTGACTGTGGCCCTGGATGTGACCGTAACCCCTGAGCTTGAGGCAGAAGGAAACGCAAGGGAGTTCGTGAACAGGATCCAGAAAATCCGCAAGGACAGCGGTTTTGAGCTGACAGACAGGATTGTTGTTAAAGTGACTGCCGGCAATGGAATGAAAGAATCTTTGACACAGTTTAAAGACTATATTTGCGCCGAAATTCTGGCAGATAAGCTGGAAATAGTGGCAGAAATACCTGATGGAACCGTTCCGATGCCGATCGGAATTGAAGTAAACGACGTCTCACTAAAAGCGATTGTCTCAAAAAAAGGCTAATTATGGCTAACAAAAAACACAAGGCGGCACCCAAAAAGCCCGCTAAGAAAGCGGCAAAGCCAGCAGCCAAGGCACAAAAGCCGGCTGCAAAGCCTGCTAAAAAAGCGGTTGCTAAACCTGCGCCTGTAGTTAAGAAAGCGGCTATTCCGGCCAAGAAACCGGCGGCACCCGCTCCGGCTAAACCTGTTGCGAAACCCGAGGTGAAACCGGTTGTAGCAGCAGTTCCGGCACCAGTTAAACCTGTTGCAAAAAAATCCGGGGCATTTGACCCCAAATCTTTGGTATCCATAAAACCTGTAGCGAAGCCTGTGATCAAAAAAGAACCGCCTAAACCAGCAAAGGTTACGATACCGAAGACAACAACGAAGAGTGCAGTTAAATATGAACCTGAATTTACTAAATCTGTATTAGACACCCCTATGTTTGATCAAACCGGACCCACGATGCGATACTCAGATGCCGACCTGGCCGAGTTCAGAGAAATCATCAACAAGAAGCTTGATGCAGCGAAAAAAGAGTTAGCCTATCTGCAGGGACTGATTACCCGCAGAGATGAAGGCGGTGATATGGACGAAGCGCGTTACATGACCATGGAAGATGGTAGCGTAAGTATGGAAAGAGAACAGCTGAGCCAGATGGCCAGTCGTCAAATAACTTTCATCGATCACTTGGAGAAAGCGATCATGCGTATTGAAAACAAAACGTATGGTGTTTGTCGCGTTACAGGAAGATTGATAGATAAGGCCCGTCTTCGCGCAGTTCCTCATGCTACTTTGAGCATTGAAGCAAAGCAGATGATGAACAAATAAATGCGTTGATTGCTGCAATCAATAAGTGTTACTCCTGAATTAAAATAATAAACAGGCGATCTGGTTCCTGCTTAGATGAACCTGTTTTGGTAGAATCGAGTTTTCCGTTTACTTTTAAAAGGAAAGTTATTTTTAAACTGCCAAAACAATTCATCATGAGAAAGTATAGGTCAATCTGCCTGTTATTCATTTCCATTTTATTTATTGTTAGTTGTACGAAAGAAGGCCCTGAAGGTCCTGTTGGTGCAACTGGTCCACAAGGTGCAACTGGTTCAACGGGTCCTGCTGGTGCTGCTGGTCCTCAGGGAGCACAGGGACAAACCACTGTTACTTACTCTCCATGGTTTTTAACTGGTGCCGGATGGACATCAACAGGAGCCGGAACTTATTTAGCCCGATTTCTTTTTGACAGGGCATCTACAGTAATTACACAAAATATAATGGACCAGGGCCTGGTGCTTGGATATATAAAAGGTGAGCCCAATGCGCCTACTCTTTCTACACAAACCTTCTCATTGCCTTATTCTATCGGTAACGGAGCAGGTTTTATGGATCAATACGAACTGGTTTTGAATGCTCCCGGTAATGTAAGGTTCCTCTACAAAAGTGATGCTCCATGGACTGCGGCAGAGCTGGCCGTTATCTCATTCCGGTATGTAGTGATACCCGGCAGTGTAGCAGGTGGAAGAGGAGTCAACAGTATAACTACCTATGAAGGCTATACCGCAGACCAATTGAAAGCAATGTCTTACTCCCAGGTAAAGACTTTGTTCAATCTGCCTGATGATGGAACTAATATACAATAGCTGTATTAACAAACAGACTGGTGACCAATGACCAAACATTGTTGGGCCATAGTCTATGATATAAAAAGTCAAAAACCCGGCAATTGCTGAAATGCGTTGCCGGGTTTTTGACTTTTTCATTATGGATTCATACATTCACACTATAGGCTAAATTTGTAGTATGACCATTCATTTTGGATATGAAAAAGGGCAGGTATTGCAGGCGCTGCGTTATCATTTTATCAGCCGTCCCGAGATCCGCATCATGATCATCCTGGTGAATGTATTTGCGCTTGCATCATTAGTGCTGTATGCCTTGCACAAGATCACACCATGGGCATTTATGACCGGTTCGCTTTTATGGATCGTGTTAATGATCAGTTTCTGGTTTATTCTACCTGGTATTGTTTATAGAAGAGCAGAAACTTTCCGTCATGAATTCAGTATGAACTTTGAGCAGAATGGATTTTCTCTTCGGCATGAAAGAGGATCACGTGAATGGCAATGGGAAGCGTTAAGCAATTTTGTAGAAAGCCCGAATTTCTTTCATTTATATTTTGATGCACGATCTTTCTTCCTCGTTCCCAAAAGCGGATTTAAAGACAAAGATGAAGTTTATGAAATGAGACAGTTGCTGAAGCAGAAAGTAAAAAAACTTTAGTTCCGATAGCTATTGGATTATAACTTCTTCTCCATTAAATAGTGTGGGATCGTGATCTCGATGAATTCATTACCGATCACTTTGTAGTCCATGCGTTCATAGAAACCTACTACGTTTTTGCGGGCATGCATGGATATGATCCTGTAGCCACGGTCCCGGGCGATATTCTCGGCAAAATGCATAATGGCGCGCCCTATGCCTTTCCCCTGGAGATCGTTCAAAACGGCCATCTGGCGAAGGCGTACCGTATCAGGCCGCATTTCCACCAGCATGCAACACCCAAGAATTCGCTCATCTTCAAAAGCTGCGATGAGAAGATTATCCTTCTCCTCTTCCAGCTCATCCGGAGTAAAGCCAAGGCCCAGTGGCTTCCGCAGAATATCATCCCGCAATTTGACCATTTGCTGGTATTCTGGTGACCCGTGATCAATGATTTTCAGCGCCATGTAAAAGGAGTTCCGTTGAGGGCTTTCAAATTACAAATAACTGGTTACACTGCCAACGGAAGGGCTTTATAATTTTATTGGTAAAAGGACGGGGCCGGTCAAACAAAAGCTCCTATTAATGGTTAGTATACAGGTTATTAATGCAAAACCGGAAAAAATGACGTTTCCGATGTTGGTTTACCCAAAAAGTATATTTTTGCACCCTATAAACTAAACTTATACGACATGTCAGACATTGCATCAAGAGTTAAAAAGATCATCGTTGACAAACTGGGTGTAGAAGAAGCGGAAGTTACCAATGAGGCTTCATTCACCAATGACCTGGGTGCCGATTCACTAGACACCGTAGAACTGATTATGGAATTCGAAAAGGAATTCAATATATCCATTCCCGACGAGCAAGCTGAAACCATTACTACAGTTGGCCAGGCAGTGGCATACCTGGAAGAGCATGCTAAATAATTAATGGGTATAGTTTATCCGCCGGTGGTGGACAAATACTGTAAGAATACTTAAATTCCGCCTTCTGACTGTCAATTGCAGCGAAGGCGGTTTTTAGCTTATCACCGAATACACGAAATTGGCTTTATGGAACTAAAAAGGATAGTTGTTACAGGAATGGGCGCTCTTACCCCCATGGGTAATTCTATTGATGAATACTGGGACGCTCTGATAAATGGCGTATCCGGTGCTGACATGATCACTCAATTTGATGCATCCAAATTCCGCACAAAATTTGCCTGCGAGGTAAAGAACTTCGATCCCGTTAAATTCCTGGACAGAAAAGAAGCCCGTAAAATTGACCGTTTCACCCAGTTTGCCCTTGTTGCTTCTGATCAGGCTATGGCTGATGCTGGTCTGAATAAAGAAAATATTAATCCAGACAGGATCGGTGTTGTTTTCGCCAGCGGTATCGGTGGTTTGATCACCTTCCAGCATGAGGTGACTGATTTTGCAAAAGGTGATGGTACCCCACGTTTCAATCCTTTCTTCATTCCAAAAATGATCCTTGACATTGCTGCCGGTCAGATCAGCATGCGCCATAATCTCCGCGGACCCAATTTTGCCGTGGTCAGCGCCTGTGCCAGCAGTACCAATGCCATTATTGAAGCCCATAACCTGTTACGGCTGGGTAAAGCTGATATTATAGTTACCGGCGGTAGCGAAGCGGTGATCAGCGAGGCCGGCGTGGGCGGATTCAATGCGATGAAAGCCATGAGCGAAAGAAATGATGACCCAAAAACAGCCAGTCGCCCTTATGATAAGGACCGGGACGGCTTTGTAATGGGAGAAGCAGCAGGTGTGGTGGTACTGGAAGAACTGGAACATGCTAAAAAGCGTGGTGCCAAAATATATTGTGAAGTGGTTGGCGGCGGTGCAACAGCCGATGCCCACCATATCACTGCCCCGCATCCTGAAGGGCTCGGAGCCAAAAATGTAATGCTGGTTGCGCTGGATGACGCCAATATGCAGGCCGGCGAGATCGATTATATCAATACCCACGGCACCTCCACTCCACTCGGGGATATAGCTGAAGTAAAAGCGATCCTGAGCGTGTTCGGCGAGGATGCCTATAAATTAAATATCAGTTCTACCAAAAGCATGACAGGCCACTGCCTGGGTGCTGCCGGTGTGATTGAGGCGATAGCCTGCATCAAATCTGTGATGCATGATATTGTACCCCCCACTATCAATCACTTTACAGATGATCCTGAATTAGATCCCCGACTCAATTTTACTTTCAACAAAGCACAAAAACGGCCCGTTAATGCGGCGTTAAGCAATACATTTGGATTTGGCGGACATAATGCATGCGTAATAGTGAGGAAAT
>JAJKIP010000250.1 GCA_021154405.1 Segetibacter sp.
CCCAGATCTGGAATTCCATTGCCTGGAATGCACGTAATTATTTGATCGTAAAATCTGCTGGTAATAAAAGAGACGAAAACGGGCAGCCAATAAATGATACCTACTGGCGCAGAAATGCATCCGGGACATTTATACAGGGGAATCGCCCTCCCGGTATCAGCGACAACGATGGTTATGATATTATTCCTGCATATGGAACAGCGAAAAATATATTGACTGTTGGAGCAGTATTTCCTGTAAGTGGCGGATATCATCGTCCTTCGGATGTGATCATGTCATCCTTCAGCAGCTGGGGACCCACAGATGATGGACGTATTAAACCCGATGTTGTAGCTGATGGCGTCAATCTTCTCTCCAGCATTTCCACCAATGATAATGCATATGATACTTATAGCGGTACATCTATGGCCACTCCAACAGTAGCAGGATCATCGCTACTGTTACAGGAACTGTGGAGCAACACGCATGCAGGTGCATTCATGCGTTCAGCAACGTTAAAAGGATTGATCATCCATACTGCAAATGAAGCAGGTCCGGCACCTGGTCCGGATTATATGTTTGGCTTTGGACTGGTTAATATTGCCAAAGCAGCCAGTGTTATTCAGGGTGCCAATGCAGGCAACAAATTTCTTATTCTGGAAAACACATTAAGCAATGGAGGTACACTTTCCATTCCGGTTGTTGCATCGGGAGATAGTACTATCACGGCTACCCTAAGCTGGACAGATCCAAAGGCTTCTGTTGAACCAGCTGCAACAGCTTTAAATAATCCCACCAAAAAACTGGTGGATGACCTGGATATTGTAATCAAAAAGGGAGCTACCTCTTATTATCCCTGGACGCTATCCCCTTCTATTCCCAGTGCAGATGCGGTAAGAGGTATTAACTCGCTGGACAATGTTGAGAAAATTGAATTGCCAGATGTGGTTCCAGGAGATACCTATACTATTGAAATTTCTCACAAAGGAACACTGGAACGCGGGTCACAGGCTTATTCCCTGATTGTGAGTGGTGTGGGTGGTGTTGCTTATTGCGCTTCCAATCCAACCAGCAATACCGGTTCAAAGATTGACAGTGTTTCATTTGCTACAACACAAAAGAAGAATGCTGCGGGATGCACAAGTTATACCAGTTACACTTCACTGGCACCCGGTGCAGTAGAGCCTGGTCAAACCATACCTTTCTTTGCAAGGTTGAGAAGTTGCGATGTGGGTGCAGATAAAATAGTGAAAGTATTTATTGATGGCAATTACGATGGCGACTTCACAGATGCCGGAGAAACAGTTGCTACAAGTGGAGTGATCAATGGAGATGGGGACTATTCAGCATTTATTACAATACCAGCCGGTCTCACTCCTGGCAAAACTGCCATTCTGCGGGTTGTTATGGTGGAAACAAATAATGCTGCGAGTGTAAGCTCCTGTGGAACTTATACGAAAGGTGAAACCCAGGATTACCGAATACAGGTTGTTGGCCCATCTTCTGATGTGGGTGTTAGTGAATTGATTGCTCCAGATCCATCTGATTGTGGAATGACTGCCCAGTATGTTACGGTAAGGATCAGCAATTTTGGTAGCTCTGCAAAGACTAATATCCCGGTTTCTGTGGTGGTAAAACAGGGTGCAACTACGGTGGCTACTCTTACTGGCACTTTCCCAGCAACGATTGAAGCTGGAGATTATGCTGATTATACTTTACAAACTCCATTTACTTCTGTAGCAGGAACTACTTATACGATCACCAGTGGTACAACTTTGGCAGGAGATCAGGTTGCAGGAAATAATTCAATCACATCTACAATTACCATTCGGGCTAATGATACAAACCCCACGGGGACAGCTACTGTTTGTGCAACAAGCAGTAATACCTTATTACAGGCTACAAACGTTACAGGGTCGGAAGTATACACCTGGTATACTACCAGCAATGCTACCGTGCCTGTAGCAACAGGAAGCAATACAACGACCACTGCTACGGCAAATCCTTTTTATCTTGGTAAAAACGATGTAAGCCAGCACCTGGGGCCTGTCAACAAACTTGCATTCACGACAGGGGGCTATCTTCAGTTAGCTGCTGACTCCTCAATTAGAGCAATTTTTAAGACCACGGTTCCAATGACCCTGGAAACAGCGAGAATGTATTTGGGAACAGCTGGTCTTGTCCGGATACAGCTTGTAAAGCTTACTTCAGATTTTAATCATACTACAGGTGCGGTATCAGGTTTCTACTATACTGATCACTATATAGATGGTTATGCTTCAGCACCAACACCTCCTGCCCTGAGCCCTGCCACTTCAAATAATCCTGCTGATGCCGGTAACATCTATCACCTGGGCATAGAGCTTCCTGAAGCAGGTACATGGGGTCTTATAGTTCAGTCGACAGGAACAGCATCTCTTTACAGAAACAGGGATATTACCACACCGAATTATCCTTATTCAATGCCCGGCGTAATTGATCTCACAGAAAATACGGCATTGGGGCCAAATACCACCCCGCCCTTTACGGATCCTAATTACTTCAAAGGTTTCTATTATTTCTGGTATGATATGGCCGTTAAACTGAACAGTTGCCCGTCAGCAAGGGTACCAATTGTGCCCACAACACCTACAGCTCCTACCATCAGTGTAGCAGGAAATGTGTTGACCAGCTCAGCGGCAACCGGCAATCAGTGGTATAAAGATGGAGTATTGCTACCAGGTGAAATAGCGCAAACCTATACAGCTACAGCTAATGGCAATTATACTGTTAGCACAACCACAGGAGGTTGTACGCTTACTTCAGCTGCAGTCAACTTTACACTCACAGCAGTGCAGAATGTTGATCCAAGCCAGATAGGATTGGTGGTAACACCGGTTCCGGCCAAAGGACATTTCAAAATGCAACTGGAAACAAGAACAAAATCAGACCTGGATATTTCACTGATCAGTACCAATGGCCAACAGGTATATCATAAAGCGATTCCAGGCTTTATTGGTCAGTATTCAGATTTCGTGGAACCGGGCAAGATTGCAGGCGGAGTATATTACCTGCGTGTAGTGCATGACAAAAAGATGTATATCCGGAAAGTGGTTATTGTGGAATAAAAATAATAGTTGAATAAAAATTAAACTGCGGATCAGAACCTGTTTCTGATCCGCAGTTTTTTTCATACAGCAAATTATTTCTGCAATACAATCTGTCCCACATCCATCGGCTGATCCGCTTTCACATCCAGATCAAGTACCAGGTCTTTGTAAGGAGCTTTGGCATCTACAACCAGTTTATAGGCGCCTGATCTGACGTTGATGGAAAAGGCGCCGGTATTAAGAATAGTAGCGCGGGCAGAATCCTTTGCACCAACCGCCCAGATGGATTCTGTTCCATCAGCTGGCAGCACACTTCCCGAGATCACCGTTTGAGGGCTTTCAATCAGGAATATTAAACCCACAGAGAGTGCAGCGGGCGCGATATACTTAATAATTTTTTTCATAATCCCGGCTTTTAAGAATGATGAATACGGAGGATTAAATGGCGGCAGGGTTTAAAATCCAATTACTATGCCAATGGAAATCTGTAAAAAAACATTTGTGTATATCAGCAACTTATGTAACTTGGAAGGTTAAAAACGATTGCCGTCCCGATATTTATCGGTGTGATCCGGTAGCCCAAATTATTACGCTTCCGACAGCAATCGGGACGTATATTAGTTTATCATTAGTTTACTATTGGTTTAAATAATAACTGTAATGGCTGTTCAACCCTGGCGCACCGGAAAGATCATCCGGATTGAGAATGAAACATACAATACCCGGAGATACTGGATACAGGTGCCGGAACTTGAATCATTTGATTTTACACCCGGACAGTTTGTTACGCTAGACCTTCCGATTCACGAAAAACCGGCCAAAAGATGGAGAAGCTATTCAATTGCCAGCTGGCCTGATGGCACTAACGTATATGAGCTGGTTATCGTATTGCTGGATGGAGGTGCTGGTACAACCTGGCTTTTTAATAATGCGGTTGTTGGAACAGAGATACCATTCAGAGGTGCGCAGGGAGTGTTTACACTGGAACCTGAGAACCTGGAGAAAGATTTGTTTTTGATCTGTACCGGAACAGGTATAGCTCCATTCCGTAGTATGGCACAACATATCAAATTGCATAATACTTCTCATAAGGATATATATATACTATTTGGTGTCCGCACACAAAAGGACCTTTTATATCATAATGAGTTAAAACAACTGGAAAAAGATCTTCCCGGATTTCATTATATGCCCACCCTGTCAAGAGAGGAGTGGGATGGCAAGAGGGGGTATGTTCATGCTTTGTATGAAGAGCTCTGTTGCCAGAAACAGGCGGCCAGTTTCTTTTTGTGTGGATGGAAGGCTATGATTGATGAAGCGAAGCAGCGGATACAGACTCTGGGGTATGATAGAAAGGCGATCCATCAGGAGTTGTACGGATAATTTCTCTCTTCATCAAATCCTCCTCTATTAAAAATTTCCCTATTACAAGGACACAAGTAGAGTTTTCTTAAACGTTTAGTTTTGAGAAACGGCGAGGTGTTTTTTCATTAAGCTATAATTGACCATTAGCTTTACAAGAAAATTAATGTTTATGGGACTTGTATATGCGGAAATTGAAATTGTAAATGCAGAACAGCTGGGAATGGCAAAACGTCATCTTTTGGATCAGGATGAAGTGAAGAAAATGAAGATCAGGGTGATGGCAGATTCCGGTGCATGGATGATGTGCATCAATGAAAATATTCAATCTATAATGGATCTTCCTTTTATCAGAAAAGAAAAAGTCCGGTTGGCAGATGGTCAGCGAGTCGAATATGATGTGGTAGGGGAGATTGAAGTAAGGTTTGGTGGCCGATTGGCGCGTTGCGAAGCAGTGGTATTACCAGGTGATACAAGACCTTTGTTGGGTGCTGTTCCAATGGAATTATTGAATTTAGTAATCCACCCACAGCGGCATGAGTTGCTTGTTTCTTCCGAAGAACCATTGTTGGTTGGGATATACAAATAATAGGCGCCTTAGTTAGTAATTAAAAAATTAGATGTATTTGTTGTTGTACCAGAAATAGCCTCTAACACTATCCGTTTCAAGTCTGCTATTGCAATCCTTTCCTGCTGCATAGAATCACGATGACGGATAGTGACAGTACTATCTTCCTTGGTTTGCTGGTCCACGGTAACACAGAAGGGAGTACCAATGGCATCCATTCTCCTGTATCGTTTACCGATGGTGTCCTTTTCCTCGAAGAAGCAATGGAAATGAGATTTGCAGTCATCGATGATCTGGCGGGCAATCTCAGGCAAACCGTCCTTTTTCACTAACGGCAATACAGCCATTTTTATAGGAGCCAGTCTCGGAGGTAATTTTAGCACCACACGACTGTCCTGTTTTTCAGGTGTGCTCAGGTCCTGTTCTTCGTAAGCATTACTAATTACCGACAGGAACATCCTGTCAAGACCAATAGAGGTTTCGATCACGAAAGGGATATAGTTACCGTATGCCTTTCCAGTTGCAGGATCAATATCATTATCGAAATACTGCATCTTCTTTTTGCTGAATTCCTGGTGGTTTTTCAGATCAAAATCAGTACGACTGTGAATACCTTCCAATTCCTTGAATCCGATTGGGAAATCAAACTCTATATCACAGGCTGCATCTGCATAGTGCGCCAGTTTGATATGGTCATGAAACCGGTAATTTTTTGAGTCAGTACCCAGGCTGAGATGCCATTTCAGGCGTTCCTGTTTCCAGTGCTCATACCACTCCTTCTGGGTGCCAGGACGGATAAAGAACTGCATTTCCATCTGCTCAAATTCCCGCATCCGGAAAATAAACTGACGCGCCACGATCTCATTTCGGAAAGCTTTACCGATCTGCGCAATTCCAAAAGGGATCTTCATTCTACCGGTCTTCTGTACGTTCAGAAAATTGACGAAGATACCCTGGGCGGTCTCAGGCCTGAGGTAAACAATATTATCGCCTTCTTCAGAAGAAGAAGAGGAACCAAATTCAGTAGAGAACATCAGGTTGAATTGCCGTACATCCGTCCAGTTGGAAGTACCACTGATGCCACATTTGATATTATAGGTCTCGATCAGTTTTTTTAATCCGGGGAAATCATCTTTGGCAAGCAGTTTTTCCATTTCTGCAATCAATCCATCCGCTTCATCCTGCCGGTTATTGGCTACCATTTGCTCGGCATGTGCTTCAATCAGGTGATCCACGCGATAACGTTTTTTGCTGTCTTTGTTATCGATCATGGGATCATTGAAATTATCCACGTGACCCGAAGCCTTCCAGGTAGTAGGATGCATGAAAATTGCTGCATCAATACCCACAATATTCTCCTGTAGCTGGGTCATGCTCTTCCACCAGTAATCCTTAATATTCTTTTTTAGCTCACTACCCCACTGACCGTAATCATACACTGCCTGGAGGCCATCATAAATTTCACTGCTGGGAAAAATAAAGCCGTATTCTTTGCAATGGGAGATAATATCCTGGAATTTCTTTGAATCGTTTGCCATAATTGGCGCAAAAATAGGTCAGAACAGGCTAGTTATCATGGAGAATTTCTCTTTTTAAACAGGAGATAAAACTATTTATTCATTCCCGCTTTTCATGCTGCGGCCCTTCAATTACTGTCTTTGTTACGGGCTGTTTCTGGATGGATTCCTGTGATTGCACTTCTACCTGTTCTACCCATACCGCATAATTGTTGGGATATATCTGCGAACCGGTATTCATCGCATAAACGCGCGTGAATACCGCTCCGAAATAAAGAATGATGGCCGAATAATAGACCCATAATAAAATTACAATGATGGAACCAGCAGTGCCATAGGCGGTTGTCATGGTACTTTGTCCGAGATACAAGCCGATCAGGTATTTACCTGCCATAAACAATAAAGCCGTAGTAAAAGCGCCCGCACGAACATGCTTCCAATCAATGCGGGCATCCGGCAATACTTTAAATATTAAGCCAAACAAAAGAGAAGTGATAATGAAGCTTAACACCAGATTGGATATGTATACCACTACTACCTGTGTATCCGGAAATACCTGGGTGAGGTGATTGATAAAAAAATCCATCAAACTGTTAATGATAAGGGATACCAATAGTAAGAATCCGAGTGAAAGGATGATAGAGAAGGATAGTAATCGATTGATCAGCATCCTTAACCAGCCTCTGCCTTTTTTGGGTTTTGATTTAAGTTTCCAGATGAGATTGATGGAATCCTGGATCTCACCAAAAATACCAGTTGCTCCTACAATCAATGTTCCAATTCCAATAATAGCGGCAATCTTATTTTGGCCTGAGTTAATTGAATTCGCTATTGTTTCCTGGATCTGTTGAGCTGCCTTTGGACCAACCAGTTCACCCACCTGACCATAGACAGTACCTTCAACATCCTTGTGGCGATAAAAAATATCGCTGAACCAGATGATAATGATTAAAAGTCCCGGAAGTGAAAAAATGGTATAATAAGCCAGGGCTGCACTGAGTTTAAGCACCCGGTCAGCAAAGAACTCGGAAAAGGTCTGTTTGGTAATGGTCCAAGCCTTTTTGAACGCCATACCTTTTAACTGAAAAAAATGAGCCAATTAAGGCTCCGGGGGCTTATTTTTTCAATTTTTCATTCTGCTGGTGCCGGTCAGCATCCCGAATATTCTTCTTTACAAGGTTCTTTTGAAGGGCATCTGTCAGGTTTACCCCCGTTTGGTTGGCAAGGCAGATCAGGACCCATAATACATCCGCCATTTCATCTGCCAGGTCCTTTTTCTTATCAGATTCTTTGAATGACTGGTCCCCATAGGTACGTGCCATGATCCGGGCCAACTCACCTACTTCTTCCGTAAGAATAGCCATATTGGTGAGTTCACTGAAGTACCGGACACCCACTGTTTTGATCCATTGATCAACGTCCTGTTGTGCCTGCTGAATGGTCATAACAAAGTTTTTAGAATGTTTTTGCAATATAGCATGATTCTTGCCGTTAGAGGAACCCGTCTACGCTAAAGCTTCGGCGGATACATCCCGTACCTTCTTGAAAGATCAACCAATACCTTTAAAAAATAGTTGTGATAATGATCATTGCAGTAACCCGGAAGATAATGGCTATTACAGCCTTTTTGTGCCTGATCTTCGTTGCATCCGCTCAGGCAGGAACACCTCCCTTTGATAAGGATGCCAAGCCCTATCGCATATATACTTCAGGCAAACAGATTACCGTAAAAAGTACAAAAGATATCAAAAGCGTGATGGTTTGGACTGCCAGTGGCCATCGCATTGTAGAAGAGCGTGGTCTTAATGCCGCTTCTTATAGCTTCACTGTTGGCATCAATGAAAAGGTATTTTTCCTGATGCTGGAACTACAGGGCGATAAAAGATATACCGAAAAGATCGGCGTCCGGTAATTATCGCTTCCTATTCCTTATTTTTTGTATCTATTACAATGGTCACTGGACCATCATTCAGTAACTCAACCTTCATATCGGCTCCAAACTGACCAGTTCCGATTGGTTTACCCAGGTCGGCCGACAACTGTTTTATCATCTTTTCATATAATGGTATTGCAATCTCCCCTTTGCTGGCTTTGCTGTAAGAAGGACGATTCCCTTTTTTGGTGGATGCGTGAAGAGTAAACTGACTGACCAGAATAATATCGCCTGATTTATCTTTTACAGAGAGGTTCATTACCCCGTTCTCATCATCGAATATGCGCATGTTGACGATCTTTCCGCTCAGCCATTCTATATCCTCATCGCTGTCAGCATCCTCAATTCCGATTAATACCAGTAAACCCAGTTTGATCTGTGAATGAATATTCCCTTCTATCGTTACACTGGCCCGGCTCACCCTTTGTATAACCGCCTTCATAATTCGTATCTTTACATTTGTACAAATGTATGCTTGATCTTTCATCAGAAATAAAATTCCAGACCACCAGGAGCGGGGGCAAAGGAGGACAGAATGTAAATAAAGTGGAGACTGCAGTTATCGGCAATCTTCCCATTGATGATTCACAAATATTGAATAGCGAACAAAAAGAGCTTATAAAAGAAAAGCTGTCGAACCGCATTACTTCAGAGGGAGCCTTGCAGGTAAAATCCCAGACGCATCGAACCCAGCTGGCGAATAAGGAGGAGGTGATTGAGAAAATGAATAACCTGATCAATGAAGCAATAAAAAAGAAAAAACTCCGTATTGCAACCAGGGTCTCCAAAGCAGCAAAACAGAACCGGCTGGAGTCTAAGAAAAAGAAAGGTGATATAAAATCAGGTAGAAAAAGACTGAGGCCGGGAGACTATTAGGATCACATCCTCATCAATCAAATCATGTGAAAAAGAGCCTGCTTACAATAGTGCTTTTGATTACCCTGGTCTCCATCCTTGCCTATGGACTTGGCGCCTGCAATAAGGATGAAAATCCTAATGATCTCACTTATCTCTCGCAGGAAGTTCCTGCCGGTTTTCCTCAACCTGTCTACAAATTTGAAGACAATCCATTAACCAAAGAAGGATTTGAATTAGGTAGAAAACTGTTTTATGATGGCCGGTTATCGCTTGATAATAATCATCCCTGTGCTTCGTGCCATCAGCAGATTGCAGTGTTTGGTACTTATGAGCACGACCGGAGCCATGGAGTGAACAGCACCCATACTCTACGCAATGCGCCGCCTTTATTCAACCTGGCCTGGCAAACCAAGTACCATTGGGATGGAGAATTCAATTCATTATATAACGAAGCGGCACAACCGATACACGGTGATCATGAAATGGGAGAAACATTTACTTCCATCGTCAATAAAATACAGAAAGACCCGGATTACCGGGCTGCCTTTAAAAAGGTGTTCCGTACAGAATTTATCAGCCCCAATGATTTGCTGAAAGCCCTTGCCCAGTTTACTGGTTATATCACCTCCTCTCATTCAAAATATGATCTGTATAAGAAAGGCCAGGCCAGTTTCACTGCACAGGAAATGAGTGGATATACTGTTTTCCAGGCAAAATGCGCTACCTGCCACCCGGAGCCGATGTTCACTGATTACAGTTTCCGGAACATCGGACTGCCGGCAGATCCATTATTGAATGATTATGGAAGATTCATGGTAACAAAAAATCCTGCGGATTCTTTTAAGTTCAAAGTGCCTTCACTTCGTAGTGTATATATTACGTCTAACTATATGCATGACGGAAGGTTTAATACACTGGCACAATGCCTGAATCATTATCGTACGGGAGTGCAAAAAAGTTCTACCCTTGATCCTTTATTAACGAATGGAATTATTCTAACCAATACTGAGGCAAATGATGTAGCGCTGTTCCTGCGTACATTGACCGATTCCACTATTCTTAATGATCCCCGGTATACAAAGCCCTAGTGGCTATCAGCTTTTACGTTTGCCTTTCAATACATCCAGCAGTCCGCGCTGATTACCTATTTCCTTTTGCT
Organism: Segetibacter sp.; assembly: GCA_021154405.1. Classification (GTDB taxonomy): domain Bacteria; phylum Bacteroidota; class Bacteroidia; order Chitinophagales; family Chitinophagaceae; genus JAJKIP01. The sequence continues at coordinate 10,466 of JAJKIP010000250.1, forward strand.
GGTCTTCCTGGTTCTTCGCATTTTTCTTCAGATCATCCTGAAGGTCCTTAATTTTCTTTTCCATACTGGACTGATCATCCTGCAGGTCTTTGAATTTCTTTTCTGCTTTAGTTACCTCATTTTCCTGTGATTTTATATTAAGTTCCAGGTTGGCTACCTCAATATCAGGCAAAAGTTTATTCAGAAACTCTTTTGCATGTTCAGCATAGGTATCTCCAGCCGCAAGCATATTTTCACCATTCTTAGTGATGACCAGGTAAACATTGGTCATATCTTTTTCCTTTCGGCTCTTGCGTTCAACCTTTACGATGAAATCCATGTCCTTATCACTGATATCAGTTACATAGGCATTACGGAACACAATAAAGCCTTTATCACCATTGAACATTCCTTTTTCTTCCCTTGATTTATTTCCCAGGCCTTTCAGCTTTTCTATAATGGCATTTTCTGCTGCTTCTTCAGGATAGCCGCATTCCAGCACAATCGCTTTCTGCTTTTTCTTATTATAACTAATGCTGCTTTCATAAGCCTGCGAAAAAGCTGGTACAATATAAAGGCAGGCCGCAATCAGGAGGATGGCTACAGGTCTCATAACAGTGTTTTGACAAATATAAGATTATTCTCAGGTGTGATTTATGTCATCCTTTTACTCCTGATTTAAATTGCTAATTTAGCTGCGAAATCATTGATCTTTTGAGCGGTATAAAAAAACTGGCAGGACAAACCATGTGGTATGGAGTAAGCTCCATAGCTGCCCGTTTCCTGAGCTATCTCCTGACCCCCTATCTGACCAGCGAGTTGCTGGTTGGGGCCTATGGGGAAATGAATCTGGTTTACTCCCTGCTTCCTTTTCTGAATGTGCTGTTTTTGTATGGCCTGGAAACTTCCTATTTCAGGTTTGTCCAGAAAAAGGGAAATGAAATGGAGGTATACAGTACCATCACCATTTCCCTGATCACAAGCACCGTATTATTTACAGCTTTAATGCTGGTATTCCGAAATAGCCTTGCTTCTCTTATTTCATTAAAGAATCACCCTGAATATATTGTCTGGTGTGCTTTCATAATTGCCTTTGACGCACTTTCCACTATATCATTTGCGCGATTGAGGCTGGAAGGTCGCCCTGTTAAATATGCAATGACAAAGATTGCAGGTATCCTGGTGTATATCGCGTTAACTGTTTTCTTTCTGACTATTTGCCCTGCCCTGGTCAAAAAAGATCCGAATGGATTTGTATCCGTTTTTTACAATGAAAAAAAAGCGGTAGGCTATATATTTATTGCCAACCTGGCCCAGGCAGTTATTACTTTTTTATTACTTTCCAAAGAGTTTTTTTCTTTCCGGTGGAAGTTCAATAAAAATTTATGGAAGGAAATCATGCCCTATTCTCTTCCCCTGCTTGTTGCAGGATTTGGAGGGATGATCAATGAGACCTTTGACAGGATCATGCTGGGATGGTGGTCAACTGCCAAAGAC
>JAJKIP010000251.1 GCA_021154405.1 Segetibacter sp.
GCCATTCACCCTGTTGCAGGCCGCATGCCAGGCCACATGAACGTATTGCTGGCTGAAGCTGATGTCAGCTATGATAAGTTGATGGAAATGGAACATGCCAATGAAGAATTCCCCACCACAGATGTAGTGCTGATCCTCGGCGCCAATGATGTGGTAAATCCTGCTGCCAAAACAGATCCTTCTTCTCCCATATATGGAATGCCGATCCTGGATGTTGAACTTGCCAAGAATGTTATCGTCAACAAGCGAAGCATGAAACCGGGTTATGCCGGAATCGAGAATGATCTGTTCTTTCAGCCCAAAACATCCATGTTATTCGGTGATGCTAAAAAAGTTCTGCAGGATCTGATCGCTGAGATCAAGAATTTATAGGGCAATGTCAAAAGTCCCAGGTAAAAACCTGAATCTTCTTATTTTTCATTGATTAGTTTTGCCGGGTGCAAATTCCAGCCGATTTACTCAGGTCATTAAAGGATACAAAGGGATTTAACAGGGAAGCCTTTCTTCGTGTCCATGAATCAGGAGAACAGGTTACTTCTCTTCGGATTAATCCATTGAAGCCTTTAAAGGACGTACCATTTTCCTCTCTCCATCCAACCAGCATTCCCTGGTCGGAATTTGGGTATTATTTACCAGAAAGACCTTCCTTTACTTTTGATCCACTTTTTCATGCAGGCTGTTATTATGTGCAGGAAGCAAGCAGTATGTTCCTGGAACAGGCCTTCAGGCAATCAGTAAAAGAAAATTCCGGTTTAAAAGTATTAGACCTGAGTGCAGCGCCAGGTGGCAAATCAACTCATATCTTATCGCTATTGCCCGCAAACAGTTTTCTCGTCAGCAATGAAGTGATCCGATCGAGGGCCAATATTTTGAAAGATAATATTATCAAATGGGGGCATTCCAATGTAATGATCACCAATAATGATCCGGCCGATTTTACATCACTGGAAGGTTATTTTGATGTGATCGTTGTAGATGCTCCCTGTAGTGGTAGTGGCCTTTTCAGGCGTGATCCTGATGCGATTGAAGAATGGAGCCTTCAAAATATAGCGCTATGTAGCCAGCGGCAGCAAAGAATCCTTGCAGATGTATGGCCGGCACTGAAAGAAAATGGATTACTGATCTATTCTACCTGCAGTTATTCTAAAGAAGAAGATGAACAGATCGGGGCTTGGATCATGAAACAATTCTCCGCAACTACCTGCCCAATCAATATTGACAAATTCCCGGGGATCATTGAATCAGGAGGTGGATACCGTTTTTGGCCTGATAAGATTGCCGGAGAAGGCTTTTACCTTGCTGCTTTCAGGAAAACAGAAGAGACAGGTGCTCTTGATCTGAAGGTGAAGAACTGGCCGGAGAAGGCCTTTAACAAGGAAGTATCTATTCTTTCACCCTGGATAAAAAAAGAGGGACTGGCTTTTATCAAAAAAGAGAATACGGTGTATGGCTGGCCTGAACCATTCAGGAATGATTTCAGCTTTTTGTTAAATAAATTGCGTGTTATTTATTCAGGTACAATTATTGGTGAACTGGTGAGAGATAAAATGGTGCCTGATCATGCCCTTGCGTTGAGTCAACTTGTCGGTCCCGATGTTCTCAGATATGATTTGAATTATCAACAGGCAATTCAATATCTTCAGCGAAAGGAATTATCACTGGAAATTAAGGACAAAGGATGGCAGGGGGTAACTTACGAGGAACAATTACTTGGATGGATCAATGTTTTGCCTAACCGCATCAATAATTATTACCCTAAGGAATTACGGATTTTAAAAGATACTCCCGACTGAAGGCTTTTCGCCCACCAAAAAAACTCATCTTTGTACGGCAAAATTCATATTGTATGAACCGCTTGTTATTATTTATTGCTGCCCTGGTATTGGCGAATGTTGTGATTGCCCAGTCTGATGTGTTACTGGTAAAGAAAGGGGAAAATGGACTGTACCTGGAGCACAAGGTGCTTGCAAAGGAAGGACTCTACGCAATTGGTCGTTTATATAGTGTAAATCCTAAACATCTGGCCGCATTTAACAGGATCGATATGAACAAGGGCCTGGAAATAGACCAGGTTTTACAAATTCCTTTGACCGATACCAATTTCACCCAAAAATCAACTTCAGGAACTCCGGTATATTACCAGGTAACAAGTGGTGATGGACTGATAAAGATCAGTGTTGACCATAATAATGTGCCGATGAAAAGTATTCGTGAATGGAATGGGATCACGGGGGATAATATCCAGGAAGGATCCAACCTGATCGTGGGTTTTCTTATCTCAAAGGAAATGGTAGCCTATCTCGCCAATGTCCGCGCAAGAAATGCAGAACTTGCAAAACAGGCTGCATTGCAACAACAGGAAGCAGAGAAAAATGCTGTTGTGGTTAAAGAAGAAGATAAGGCGGTAGTAAAAGAGGAACCTAAAGAGCAGCCGGTTACTACAAAACCTGCGGTGAAAGCAGATGTAAAAACGGAAGCAGTAACCTCTGTTCAAAAAGAAAATCCGCCGGAAAAGAAAAAAGAAGAAGCTCCCAAAGTGATGCCAGCGGTTGTAAAAGAAGAAGCAAAAGCAACTCCTGCTGATTTAGGGTATTTTAAGACTTCTTTTGATCAACAGGTAAAAGCAAGACCAATTGCCAGGAATGCAACCGTAACGTCAGGTATTTTCAAAACCACCAGTGGTGTGCAGGAAGCTAAATACTATCTCCTGATGGACGGCGTAACTCCGGGTACAATCATCAAGATCACCAATCCTGATAACAATAAGGCTGTGTATGCAAAAGTGCTCGGTGAAATGAGTGGCATTCGCCAAAACCAGGGATTGGATATACGCATCAGTAATACTGCAGCATCTGCTCTCCAGGTAACCGAAGATGAAAAATTTGTAGTGAGAGTTAATTATTGATTTAGGAAAACCGGTAGCCTCGAAGGAATTCTTCAACCAGCAGACGCTTCTTTCCTTCCATTTGCAAGTCCTTTACATGGATATATCCATCATTACAGGCAAATTTTAAATAAGTCTTCCTGTCTGTTTCAAACCTGCCTGGCTTGGAATCAGGTATTATCCATTCTTTTTCGGCACGAAATATTTTGAGGATCTTGTCTTCGAAATCTGTGAAGGCAGCGGGGTAGGGCGACAATCCCCGAATGAGATTGTAAATCTCTTCACCTGGTTTATTCCAGTCGATCCTGCACGTTGCGGTGAATATCTTGGGAGCGTGTCGCAACGGAACCAGGTTGATGCCTGAAGCTTCGATAACTGCAGATTGAGGCGTTTCCTTAAGTGATCCATTTGAAAGTCCTTTTACCGTTTCAACCAATACACTGGCGCCAAGGTCTTTCATACGATCATGTACTTCCCCTGCTGTTTCATAGTCACCAATCGGCATTCTCTCCTGTAACAAAATATCTCCAGTATCAATTTCATGCTTTAGCTTAAATGTAGTAACCCCGGTTTCTTTATCACCATTGATTACCGCCCAGTTAATTGGCGCTGCGCCGCGGTATTGGGGTAATAGTGATCCATGCAGATTAATGGTTCCCAGTCGAGGCATATTCCAAACAATTTCCGGAAGCATGCGAAAGGCAACTACTACCTGCAGGTCTGCCTGCAATGCTTTAAGCGCTTCCAGGAATGCAGGGTCTTTTAATTTTTCAGGTTGCAGGATGGTTAACCCTTTGCGGGCTGCAAATTTCTTAACCGGGCTTTCCGTCATCTTCATTCCGCGACCGGCAGGCTTATCTGGAGAGGTAACTACTCCCACAATATTGAAACCAGCATTGACCAATGCTTCCAGGGAGGCAACCGCAAATTCCGGAGTGCCCATGAAAACTATTCGAAGCAGGGAAAGGGACATATCAAAAGTACCTGGTCCTTTATCCTTTTCTTTTAACTGGTATTCTATCATGCAGGCTAAGATAAAATTAAAAGTCCTCGTACAGAAGATACTTTTGCCTTATCTTTTTAAACTCACTTAACTGAGGTTCCCAGCTTGCCCTGATCTCCTCTTCTGACTTTCCGGCTTTGATCTGCTGCCAGAGGTCATTGTTACCGGCCAGTTTAGTGATGAAGGATTCTTCCATTTTGCCTGATTTTGGAATAAGAAAGAAGCTGTCTTTTTTGGGATATAAACGATAGGCTTCCATCAGCCATTTCAATTGGATCCTTCCATTTATTTTAGCCAGCACCTGCGCTGGTGTGCCATGCAGGTTCCATCCATAGCATTTTTTGCCATAGTGTTTTGAACTTTTGGCTCCTTCATTTGGCTCAGGTGTGAAGGAGTACAGATTTTTGGGCAGCAGCGGATCTCCAAATATCTCGAATGGTTTTGGAGTACCTCTTCCTTCGCTCAATACAGTGCCTTCAAAAAAACAGGTGGATGGATACAGGTATATCGATTGTATTTCTGGAAGATTGGGAGAAGGTCTTACCGGTAAAACATATTTGCTTTTATGTGTATAGTTCGCGCATTTGATCACCTGGAAATGAAATGCAGTGTCTGCGGAATTTTGTGCGTATTTATAATATGCATATTTGGTATTGGCTTTTGTACTCAGCCATTTTTCTCCTGCTATCATGAATGCATATTCTGCAATCGTCATTCCGTAAACCACAGGAACAGGTTGGGGACCAACGCCCGATTTATACTTCATGTCCAGTACCGGGCCATCAACATAAAATCCGTTAGGATTTGGGCGGTCAAGTATCATTAAAGGTTTACTGTTCTCAAAAGCTGCTTCCATGAAATGTTGCAGGGAAAGGATATATGTATAAAACCGGGCGCCCACATCCTGTATATCGAAAACAAGTACATCAATATCTTTCAGGTCGTTTGAATCCGGGGCATGTTTGCTGCCATACAGCGAAATGACGGGAATGCCGGTTTCCTTATCAATGTAATTCCCAACTTTTTCTCCCGCGCTGGCATTGCCCCGGAAACCATGCTCAGGTCCAAAGATTACGTGGATATCAATCCCCAGTTTTCGCAAAGTGTCAACCAGATGGGTATTACCTACCATAGAGGTCTGGTTGCATAAAAGGCCAACTTTCTTTCCTTTGATCAGGGGCAGGTAAACCGCAATGCGTTCAGCGCCTGGAATTATTCTGGGCGTTGTTGCTCTGGCTGGATTATTGATGGTTTTTTGTTGAGCAAAAGAAGTGAAAGTCAGAAAGAACAGGAGAGAAGTGGAAATCAGTACTTTCATGTTAAGTCTTTAAGTTTGAATCAATATCCCGTAAATTAATAGAGTGTAATAACTTTCCGTGAGTTGCATTGGCGAATTTAATTTACCTTGCTACTCCCTTTTTTAAACGGGAATTCATAAATCTAATGGAATTTGCCATGGTGGATTCCTCAAAACAACCCAAAAATTAATAAAACAGATGAAACAGGTAAAAAGTGGTGATAAAGTTAAAGTACATTACCATGGTAAATTGACCAACGGTGAAACATTTGATTCTTCAGCAGGCAGGGCTCCCCTTGAATTTGAGGTAGGCAGTGGAATGGTGATTAAGGGTTTTGATGATGGGGTAACAGGTATGGCTGTTGGAGATAAGAAAACAATCAATATTCCTGCTGATGAAGCGTATGGTCCCCGGAATCCTGATATGGTAATTGAAATGCCCAAAGATCGTTTTCCTCCGGAAATGCAACTGGAAATAGGGATGCCATTGATGATGAGTGATGGAAGTGGGCAAAATTTCCAGGTAACAGTTACCGAGATCAAGGATGATGCGGTAATACTGGATGCCAATCATCCGCTTGCGGGACAGGAACTGATATTTGACCTGGAACTGGTAGAGATTGCTGGAACAAGTCCATTGATCATAATGCCATAATTATTTAAGGTATAAAAAAAAGCCCCGCCGAGGCGGGGCTTTTTTTTATGCACCGAAATTCCTTTATACTTTATTTCTGTTCAGCCACCATCCCAGCCAGATACCACAAAGTCCCCATGAAACTATGGTATCGATAAAATTGGACATTAAACCAGGTGTCTGGAACCATATTCTCATGGAATAAGGAATAAATAAGAAACCAACTACTCCAATCAGGACCGTACTTATAAAAGTTGTTCCAAATGTGGAATTGCTGTTCTTCATTAATATCCAGCAAACAAAAGCTGCTGAAAAAATAGCTACGAGTAATCCCCTGATGATATTCTTGGTCATATCCATATCATAGGATGCATGATAACTTAGAACAGCCCAGGGCTTTCCCTTCATGTTTTCCATAAATTTCTGATGTTCTTCCGAAGAGGCGTTGTGATCGATATTAGGCAGATAATATTGCCCGTCATGTGTAAAATGGGAAGTTAGAAAGGGCATCACTTCATCCTGGTTACTGGCCTTCTGGTATTCTTTAGCATGTAAGTCCAGAATTGTCCAGGATAATGTTTGCCATAAAAAGACAAGAATGCCGCCAACTAAGGCGCCAATGAGGAGCTTTTTCATACTTGCTGGTTTGGTTCAGGAGAAAAGGTAATAACTTATAGCGGCATTTGCAAGAACCGAAATTCTCACGCCATGGTTTACGCGCGTTCATTCACGCGCCTCACAAACCATGGCACAGGTAAACAAGCGCTCAAGAGATGTTTTAGGCCTTAATTCAGGCTCCTGATAACAATTGGTTGATGGGACAGGAATCACGCCCACCAACCACATTTATCGTACATTCGCTGTCCCTTTTAATTTAACGGTTATGTCCAAAAATTATACTTTCACCGCAAGCGATCGTTTTTTGAGATACGTACAGATCGATACACAGAGCAATCCTCAATCATTCAGTTTTCCTACAACAGAAAAGCAGAAGGATCTGAGTAGCTTGCTGGCACAGGAGTTAAAACAGATAGGACTGGCTGATGCCCATATGGATGAGTGGGGTTATGTTTACGCTACCATTCCTTCCAATACTTCAAAGAAGGTTCCCGTAATCTGTTTCTGTTCGCATGTTGATACTGCGCCAGATTGCAGCGGAACTGGAATTAAGCCCATTGTACATAAAAATTACCGGGGAGATGATATTGTATTACCGGATGATCCTTCACAGGTATTACGTATGTCTGAATATCCTTACCTCCAGAAAAAAATAGGAGATGATATTATCACTGCATCAGGAACAACATTACTGGGCAGTGATGATAAAGCAGGAGTGGCCATCATCATGGACCTGGCGAATTACCTTATAACCAATCCGGGAATAAAGCATGGTGAAATAAGGATACTGTTTACACCGGATGAAGAAGTTGGCAAGGGTACGGCTAAGGTTGATATGAAAAAACTGAAAGCAGATTTTGGCTACACACTTGATGGAGGTGATGCAGGCGGCCTGGAAGATGAAACTTTTAGTGCGGATGGTGTGCAGGTCATCATACATGGCGTAATTGCGCATCCTGGTTATGCAAAAGGCAAGATGATCAATGCAATGAAAATCGCGGGACATATTTTGGACGCATTGCCCAAGGATCGCCTTTCTCCTGAAAGTACAGAAGGAAAAAGAGGATTTATACACCCGGTGGGGATACAGGGTATTGCAGAAAAATGCACCATTGATTTTATTATTCGCGATTTTGAAACACCCGGCCTGAAGAAGAAAGAAGATTTTCTGCGTACACTGGTGGAAGAAACACTGCGTATCCATCCGAATGCTTCCTTTGAATTCATAATTACTGAACAGTACCGCAATATGAAAGAGGTGCTGAACGTTCATCCGCAGGTGGTGGAATATGCAAAAATTGCCATTGAACGCGCGGGGCTGGAGGTGAAGACTGAAAGCATTCGCGGTGGTACAGATGGCAGTCGCCTTTCCTTCATGGGATTGCCCTGTCCCAATTTATTCACAGGTATGCAGGGCATCCATTCCAAACTTGAACATATCAGCATACAGGACATGAACAAAGCCGTGGAGATGCTGGTGCACCTGGTGCAGGTTTGGGAAGAGAAGAACTGATCAGTATGAAAAAGTTAATCCTTTTTTGTTTTCCCTTTTTTCCAATACTTTCCTATTCCCAGGAGCTGATCTTAAACGGCGGCTTTGAAGATGAGAATATCTGCACCGAGTTTGTTGTGAACTGTGCTCCGGAGGCCTGGATTTCCAGTGGAAGCGCACTTGCCAATTATTTCAGGGATGCCAACAGGGCGTATAAAAGTGAGCATTGCATGGCTGTACAGGCCGGTCATTCAACCAGGCCGTATGAACGGACCTTTATCAGGAGCCAGCTGCTATGCCGGCTTAGAAAAGGAAATAAATATCGTCTCAGTCTTTTCATTAAATCACCGCATCCGATACTCGATAGTATCGGGGCTTATTTTGGGCCGATTGAACCGTTAATGGAAAGAAAGCCTATTCACTTACTTTCCGCCTCTCTTTATTTTGGGACTTCAAATACATTTAAAAAGGACAGTAGCTGGCAGCCGGTGACAGCTGACTATACTGCTGCTGGTGATGAAGTGTTTATTACTATCGCCAATTATTCACACAGCGATGTGAATGGTTACAGTGGGGTCAGCAGGCGAAACCAATTCCTGGTGTTCCTTGATGATATTTCACTTGTGCCATTGGATCCTGATGAAAAATTATGTGATAACTGGGAACAGGTGAAACAGGATATTTATGATTTTAATCCTCGCCATCAATTCCTCTGGAGAATGCTGAAGTATAACAGGGACTCATTGATTGTGCCATTACATCAAACGCGGATAATCATAGCTGATACCTTATTACTTCCTGACGTATTGTTTGCAACAGGCAAAAAAGACCTTCAGCCTGCGAGCCATTCCATACTGGATAGTTTCTGCCGGCAAATGAATGGGCGGAAAATAGATTCTGTAGTAATAGAGGGGCATACTGATAACACAGGCATTGTTGCTACCAACGAGCAATTATCCGCAGGCAGGGCAGGTTCCGCCGCTTCTTACCTTTCCCACTGTTCTTCCTTTGCCAACATGACCATCATTACGAGGGCCTGGGGAAGCCGAAAGCCGATAACTGATAATTCAACACCTGCCAACCGGCAACGAAACCGGAGAGTGGAAATATTCGTTTACTTCAAAGAATAGGCAGTTCACCGGATTTAAATTACCCATAAGGCCGTTCTTTGTAACTTTAGCTCTAATCAAAACAGCTTTCAAATGACTGTCGCTGAAATACTCGCATCTTACTGGTGGGTCATCATAGTACTCATCATTTTCTTCGGCTCCTTTTTCTCCATTAACCAGGGCTATGTTGGTGTGATCACCATGTTTGGAAAGTACCGCCGCATTGTACGCCCGGGACTTAACATGAAGCTTCCCATACTTGAATCACTGGCAAAGAAAGTATCGATTCAGAACCGTTCAGTGGAACTGGAGTTCCAGGCCGTAACCCAGGACCAGGCCAATGTGTATTTTAAAAGCATGCTGTTGTATTCTGTGCAGAATGCGGATGAGGAAACAATAAAAAGAGTAGCATTCAAGTTTGTGGCAGAAAGAGACCTCATGCAGGCATTGATACGCACCATTGAAGGTAATATCCGTTCATTCGTTGCCACCAAGAAGCAGGCGGAAGTACTGGGACTACGTCGTGAAATAGTACAATATGTTAAAGTTGAGGTGGATCATTCACTGGAAGAATGGGGATACCACTTACAGGACCTTCAGATCAATGATATCACGTTTGACAAAGTCATACTTGATTCAATGAGCAAAGTTGTGGCCAGTAATAACCTCAAGGCTGCTGCAGAGAACGAAGGACAGGCATTATTGATCACCAAAACCAAGCAGGCTGAGGCTGATGGTAATGCAATAAAGATATCCGCAGAAGCAGAAAAACAGGCGGCCCAGCTAAGAGGCCAGGGTGTTGCACTATTCCGTAAGGAAGTGGCAGCGGGTATGTCTGAGGCTGCTGAACAAATGAAGCAGGCCAACCTGGATACCAATGTGATCCTTTTCAGTATGTGGACTGAAGCGATCAAGAATTTTGCAGAATATGGAAAAGGGAACGTAATATTCCTTGATGGAAGTCCGGACGGAATGGAAATGACCATGAAACAGATACAGGCGCTGATGGTAAAACAGGCAGGTACATCCAAAGCCTAAGGCCCAAAGGGCCTTTATAACTGCAAATATGCTTTCGGGGTTTTAGTGATTTTTTACCATTCACAAAAACCCCGAAAGCTTGTTAAAGAACTCCAAAACTTAAATGCCACGTACAACGTGGCATTGTTTTTTTCGTTCCTGTGTTTGTTATTTTGTTATTAAGAGCTGTTGATAATAAAGCGGGTAGGAATAATACGTGTTTCTTACATTTACGCACATAAAAGCAGTATAAACTATGTTTGACCTTTTACAAATTGGTGATTCGCTGACAGCCGGTGCTACACAGGCTGGCAATATTGCAGGGCAGGGGGAGAATATCCGGTTTTTTGATCTGATCTACATGGGTGGATGGATCATGGTACCACTGGGACTGATGTTGCTGCTGACCGTTTATTTCTTTGCAGAAAGAACGATTGCTATCAGGCAGGCTGCCCGCATCGATGATAATTTCATGAACATTATCAAGGATCATATTGTAAGTGGGAATGTGGCAGCTGCACGGAGCTTTGCCAAAAATACCAATAACCCGGTGGCACGCATTATTGATAAAGGTATTCAGCGTGTTGGCAAACCAATTGAAAGCATTGAAAAAAGCATGGAAAATGTGGCGCAGCTGGAAATGTATAAATTGGAAAAAAATATGGCGGTATTGTCCTTTATTTCAAAGGCAGCTCCCATATTTGGTTTCGTAGGTACGCTGATCGGTTTGATGCAATTGTTTTCCAATATCCATAAAGCAAATGAAGTTGAGATCGGTGTTATCTCCCAGGGTATCTATACCAAATTGATCACCTCCATCACAGGTCTTGTGATTGGATTGCTGGCGTATCTCGCCTATAGTTTCCTTAATACACAAATTGATAAAGCAGCCAATAAAATGGAAGCTGCTACTACCGACTTCGTTGATGTATTGCAGGCGCCTACTAAATAAAACAAAGCTGAATGAGGTTTAGAAAAAAGCATAAGGAAACATCCGAGGTATTTACTGATTCATTGAATGATATCCTGTTCATTCTGCTGATGTTCTTTTTGATCACTACCACAATGGCAAACCCAAATGTGATAAAAGTGAACAACCCCAGGGGCACAAAAGATACTAAAGCGAAACAGAATATTGTTGTATCAATTGATAAGAATCAGAATTTCTATATTGGACAGAAACCTGTTGCACCCGCTATGCTGGACAGTTTTATAAAGGAAGCGGTGACAAAAATGCGAAACGTGGTAGATACTCCTTCCGTGGTGATCAATGCAGATACTATTTCCTATTATGGAGAGGTCTTCCGTGTAATGCAATCTGCAAAGAGGGCAGGAGCGAAGGTGGTGGCAAATGTGAAATAAAACCACTAATCCCCCTAATATCTTTTGACTATCAGACGTGTGCTCTGATCATTCTATCTTTTCCGCTTATATCATTTTTCAGTTCAGCTTTGAATCCTTTCTGTCTAAACAGTTCCCCAGTCATATCGCCAAGCTTTTCATTAATTTCTGCATAGATGGAACCATTTGGTTTTAGATGACCCTTTCCAAAATCCGCAATGGCTTTATAAAATACCAGGGGATCATTATCTGGTACAAACAGCGCTTTGGCTGGCTCATATTCCAGCACATTGGCAGGCATACCGTAACGTTCACCATGAGTGATATAGGGAGGATTGCTGACTATAATATCAAATGCAGGCAGCTTTTCTCTTTGTGCAGGGTCCAGAAAATCCATCTGAAAGAAATTCACTTCCACTCCAAGATTCTTTGCATTGTTTTCTGCAACCTGCAGGGCATCTTTACTTACATCGCAACTCCAGACATCTGCTTTTCCCAATCTTCTCTTCAATGCAATAGGAATACATCCGCTTCCTGATCCGATATCCAGAATATTTAATTCATTAATGGGGAACCTGCAGCCCGTAATGATCCATTCTACCAGTTCCTCGGTTTCAGGACGGGGAATCAATACATGTTTATCTACATAAAACCGAAGTCCGCAGAACCAGGCTTCCTTTAATACATATTGAATGGGTTCATTTTCTTTTAGCCGGTCAAGATAGGAGACCAATAATTCTTCCTGTTCCGGACTTAATTCTTTTTTTGACTGGCTGATCCTGTCTGTTTTTTTGCTTCCAGTCAAATGCTCCATCAGCCAGTCGCTCATGGTGCTGGCTTCTCCTTCTTCATAAATGGAACTTAATTGTCCGGTGCTGTAAATGGTAGCGTCTTTTATCGTCATAATTAAAATGTTTCACCCGCCCAGGCTTTTATTAATTGCCGAAGTTTTAACAAAAGCGTTAATGCAGGCGAGTCCGCCATGCCAAGCTTCTGCGGACGATGCAAACTTAATTGATTTACATTTGCGGCTTATGAGTTCTCAGGCATATATGCAGCGTTGTATTCAGCTCGCAAAGCTGGGAGCCGGGCATGTGGCGCCGAATCCAATGGTAGGTGCCGTCCTGGTCCATGAGGGCAGAATAATCGGGGAAGGATGGCATCAGCAATATGGGAAGCCGCATGCCGAGGTCAATTGTATCGCCTCTGTAAAAGAGGAAGATCGGCATCTTATTTCCATGAGTACTATTTATGTATCGCTGGAACCCTGTTCTCACTACGGTAAAACACCCCCCTGTGCTGATCTGATCGTACAACATGGTATTCCGGTTGTGGTCATTGGATGTCACGATATCAATAAAAGGGTAGACGGAAAGGGGATCAAAAAATTGATGATGGCTGGTGCGGATGTGATAATTGGCGTACTGCAGGACGAATGTATTGACCTTAATAAACGGTTCTTTACTTTTCATGGCGAAAATCGTCCTTATGTAATATTGAAATGGGCACAAACAGCTGCCGGGATTATGGGAACACAATCCAGTGAGCATATTCCCGATGCTTCGAAGAGACTCCTTATCAGTAATGAATACACCAATCGGCTCGTGCATCGCTGGAGAAGTGAAGAGGCATCGATCCTGGTGGGTACCAATACAGCCTTAAATGATAATCCCTCGCTCACGACCCGCCTTTGGGATGGGCCCTCACCTGTACGATTGGTCATTGATTTAAATCTGCGTTTGCCCGATTCCTTAAAAGTATTTGACCGGAAACAGCGCACCATTATATTCAATACCATAAAGCATGAGGAAACAGATAATCTTTTATATTACCAGGTTACAGAAGATGTAAGCATCGTGCACCAGGTATTGAATGCCTTGTATCACCTGGAAATACAAAGTGTTTTGGTGGAAGGCGGTGCTCAATTGCTCCAGTCCTTTATCGATGAAGGATTATGGGATGAGATCAGGCGGATAGAAAACAGTGATAATTCAAATTTGACAAATAGTACGAATGGACTGAAGGCACCTGCACTTCCCAATGCGATAAAAGTGGATGAACAAAAATTGTTTTCAGACATGATTGAAATTTTTAAGAGACCTATAGCCAATGAATAATTCTCCGGAAAAAGGAATGGAGGCACAATATTATACTACAATCGAAAAATCGGGCAACGCAGAGTTTAGGGATAGAGGAAGCAAATTTTTCGCGCTTGTTTACCCCGTTTCTTCGATCCTGGAATTCAGGGAGAGACTTGCCGAGGTCAAAAAAGAGCATCCAAAAGCTACCCATCATTGTTTTGCCTATCGTTTAGGAATAGACGGAATGAACTTTCGCGTCAGTGATGATCGAGAGCCATCCGGATCAGCAGGCAGGCCAATTCTGGGGCAGATTGACAGTAAGAAAGTCACAAATGTTCTTGTTATAGTTGTGCGATATTTTGGAGGAACATTATTGGGAGTACCCGGTCTTATCAATGCCTATAAAACAGCCGCTGCACTGGCACTACAGGTCACCCCACTGGTACAAAAGCCCATACTGGTAAACTATCAATTGCAGTTCGACTATACGCAGATGAATGATATCATGCGGATACTGAAACAAACCGATTGCCTCATAGTGCAGGAGGAAATGAATTTATTCTGCTCTCTTATCATAGGTATTCCGATTGGAAGACTGGATGAAGTGCTGTTCAGGCTCAGGGACCGGAAGGGTGAACTGGAGCTTAAAAAAATGGCCTAAAACACAACTATTTGTTAGTCTGGAAGTTATTTTCGAACAATTACCTGTATATGAAAGTGTTCTTACGAGAGTTTACAGCGAGGAACCTAACCATTTGTCCCAGTTTTCTAAAGAAATGTTATTTTATTTTTCCTTCCGTCAAAGCCTTTTATACTTTTATTGAGCGATCGATATCCATGAAAAACTGAAAGCATCCTAGAAAAACCCAACAATATCCAGAAAGACCATCCCGATAACAATCGGTATCCAATGAATCCTTTGAATAACCAATCCCGATAATTTTCGGGGCCCGTTTTGAATCCAACCCTGTGAACGAACCAGGCGTACTCTTTGGTAAACCTCTTATTGAACCCGTCACATTTTATTAAACGCCTTGAGAAAGGGCTGCGGAGTAGGCAGCCCTTTTTCCTTTTTAAACTTACTTGGCTGGTTTTGCTGTCTGTGCATATTGCGACATAAAATCAACCTTACCGTCTTTATTAAAACGCCAGATTTCATGCAGATAGACTGAATCTATTTTTCCCTGTCTGGTTGTGCTGACTTCGGTTCCCCAAACACATACCCAATCTTCATTTTTATCAGTGGCACGAACCGGGAAGAAGGCGCTAACGCGACTTTCAACTTTGGAGAACCCATTTCTGAATTCCTGTGCACCTCCCACAATACTGTCCCTTACATTATGCATGGAAGTTCCATCTCTGAAATACATTTCAACTGAATCGGCAAACAGGTCTTTGGAAGAGCTAAAATTTCCATTATCATAGTCTTTCCATAGTTTGAGCACTGTTTCACTATACTTTGGTTTACCCATTTCAAATGAAGAAGAATACTCCGGTGTGTAAGCATAATTTGGTTTTTCAACAGGTGTTTCGGTAGCTGCGGCTGTTTCAGTTTTCTTGTCTGAATTGCAGGCAACCAGGGCAATGACAATAACCATCATTGCAACAAACAATAATTTTTGCATTTTTAATTTTTTAATGTCAGGAAATAGAAGGGAAACGAATCAATTGATTACAGGGAGCGGGGGTTGATCCAGGGGCATATAAACATACTCATTTGCTCAGCGATGGCTATCATAAAGATTTGCAGGAATCACTAAAGATAAGGTTTCCAGTTCCTGTTCGGTTAATAATTGCCGTTCCGGAGTTGCCGCTATTTCTTCCAATTGTTCTTTTGTGCGGATGCCTGTTACTGCTGAACTGATGGCGGAGTTTGCCAACACATAATGTAGTGCTGTTTGTGCGGGTGTGCGTGCCTTGCCTGATATACTTTTAACTGCCTCTGCCATTTTATCAACCTCTTCGCCGGAATAATTAAGGTACGAAGAGGCTGGTTTACCTGCAAGTAATCCCTTGGCTAAAGAGCCTCTTGCCAAAACACCAATCTCGTGCTCGTGCAATAATTGTAAACATGATTCCTCCGGCCTTCGATCCAGCAAACTGTACTGCATCATCACACTTACAATATTGGAACGTTTTACATATTCACGGATCACATTTGGACGGATAGAAGATATACCATAATAGCGGATCTTTCCTTCCTTTACCAATATTTCAAAAGCATCGATGGTTTCATCAATATTATCTTCAAGAGTGCCACCATGTAACTGGAATAGATCGATATAATCAGTCTGCAATCTTCTTAAACTGTTTTCAGCGCAGGATAAAATATACTCTTTGCGCGGATTCCAGTCCCAGCCACTTCCATCAGCACGCCATTGATTGCCAGCTTTGGTAGCTATGATTACTTTATCACGTTTATCTTTAAAGGCTTTTCCCAGGATTTCCTCATTTTTCCCATGCTGGTACAGATCGGCAGTATCAAAATAATTAATGCGCAGTTCAAGTGCCTTGTGAAGAAGGAAGATATTTTCTTTTTCATTTTCACCCAGCGACATACAGCCAAAACTCACTTCGCTTATTTCCAAATCTGATTTGCCAAGTTTGCGAGAAATCATATCGTAAAAATTAGATAAGCAGGATCTTAATCCATCGAATAAATAACAGCGCTATAAGGGGCAAGGTTCACCCGCGCCTCGCATTTTCCTTCTTCAATACCTTCATTGCATTCCAGCGTTTCCGTATCCATCACCAATTCATTACCGAATTCAGGATCATATCCTTTCCAGTCGCTATTGAACCTGATTTTCCATAGTCCCTGCAGTGGAAACGGAATTATGAGGTCTTTAAATTGCCTGTCAGCAAAATTCAATACAACCATAACACTGTCTTTCGGACCTTTCTGTTCCCAGCGATGATAGGCAATTACTTTTTCTTCATTATTGATGTAAAGCATCTCAGTGTCCTGACCTGTTAATCCTTTAGTGAGGCCAGTTGCATTGGTGCGCATCTTTATCAGGTCGCGGTACAGGCGGTTAATACCCCTGAAGTCTTTGAACCTTGTCCAATCGAGTGGATTGGTGTCTGAAAAATATCCACCTTCCAGCAATTCCTGTCCCTGGAATAACATAGGGATACCGGGGGACGTAAGCGTAACAACGGCTCCCAGCACAGATCTTTTTTTTGCAAACCAGTCGCTACTGTTTTCGGGAGAAATTTCTTCCGGTACTCTTGATTTGCCGTTAGCAACTTCATCATGGGATTCAGTATATATTACCCGTTCAAAAGCATCATCATTGTATCGGGCAAGAATGGCGCCTTCCAGTTCAATCATATTCCTGTCTTCATCATGGGCAGTAGTAAGTATATTTCTTACAGGGTGCACAAATGCAGCATCCCACTGGCTACTGAATCCTTCTCCGCCATTTTCAATCGACTTTGTGATCCAGTCGTTACATTTCAGGTCTTCTGCAATAGTGATCTTCCAGGGATATTTTTCTTTTACTTCTTTATTGATCCATTGCATAAGGCTCCAGCCCTCGGGGATATCTTCTTCTGGTTTGATATCGCCGTTTACATTCCGGATATAAGCAATGGCATCGGTACGCAAGCCATCGACCTGGTATTCTTCCAGCCACATCAATGCATTATCACGAATGTATTGCCTTACTTCAGGTCTTCCGTAATCAGGTCGCGAATCTCCCCACGGAGTTTTCTTCTTCCAATCCTGGTAAAAATAAATGCCGCCTCCGTTGTTCTCACTCCACCCATCAAATTGCCATATATCCAGGTCACCGGGACCGAAATGGTTATATACTATATCAAGAATGACTGCGATTCCCTGTCTATGCGCTTCATTGACGAGCTTTTTGAAACCCTGAACGCCGCCATAATCAGTTTCAATGGCAAAGGGATGAGAAGGATTATAGCCCCATGACACGGATCCGGGAAATTCTACCAGCGGCATTATTTCAATAGCATTAATACCTAACTCTTTGAGGTAAGGCAATTTTTCAATTACACCTTCAAAATTGCCAGGCTTGTTCGGATCCTTTCGATTGAAAGTGCCAACATGCATTTCATAGATCACCAGTTTATTCCAGCTCGGCATCTGGAATATTTCCCCTGACCATTTAAATGCAGGATCAATTATGATGGAATTACCCGCTGAACTGGTCACTTGCCTTGAATAAGGATCGGTTTTATATAAAATGCCATGTTCTGTATGCAGCACATATTTATATTGTTGACCGGCTTTGGCATTGCTGATATTGGTTCCCCAATACCCATTTCCCTCATGGATCAATTCATTTGCATTATCTGCCCAGTTATTGAATTCTCCAACCACAAAGATCTTTTGTGCATGAGGTGCCCATACTCTGAAGTATACACCTTTACTGTGGAGAATGCTCCCCATTCCGGAAATAGCAGGCGCTGGAGCAGGCTTTTGCCTGGTTGTTTTTGTAGCTGGCATAAGAGGGGGTATTATATTATACTATAATATTAAAAAATGTGCCAAGATGTCGGAGATGATGACGACCAGATTATTTAGTGAAACGATTACTCACTACAAGGTCTTTATTTGTTACAGCATAGGAATAAAAACCTTCTCCGCTCTTTACACCGAGTTTTCCCGCAGTAACCATATTGACCAGCAGAGGGCAGGGTGCATATTTGGGATTGCCAAATCCATTCTGCAATACATTGAGAATTGAATAACAAACATCGAGGCCAATAAAATCTGCAAGTTGTAAAGGACCCATTGGATGAGCCATACCCAGTTTCATTACGGTATCAATTTCTTCAACTCCAGCCACACCTTCATATAAACTATATATAGCTTCATTGATCATGGGCATTAGAATCCGGTTGGCAATGAATCCGGGGTAGTCATTCACAACACAGGGGACCTTGCCAAGCGCGCGACTAATCTCAACAATTTTATCCGTCACCTCTTTTTTAGTAGCATATCCTTTAATGATCTCTACCAGTTTCATTACAGGAACTGGGTTCATGAAATGCATGCCAACAACTGATTCAGGTCTTGAAGTTGCAGCTGCAATTTTAGTGATGGAAATAGAAGAGGTGTTAGAAGCAAGAATACATCCTGCAGGCGCTGCTTCATCAATCTGTTTGAAAATGGAAAGTTTTAGATCTGTATTTTCAGTGGCAGCTTCAACAACCAGGTCAGATTCCCTGATGCCGGCCATACTGTTCATCAATGTAATATTTGCAAGCGTACTGGACTTAATTTCTTCTGTAATGATTCCTTTAGTTAACTGTCGATCCAGGTTTTTTGTAATCGTAGCTAATGCCTTATCCAGTTGCGGTTGGGAAACATCAACCAGGTTAACTTTAAAGTTATGCTGTGCGAATACATGTGCGATACCATTGCCCATGGTGCCTGCACCAATGACAGAAATATTTTTCATGTTGCGAAATTAGGAGGAAATGAAAAATTACTTGTTCTTAAAATCGCCTCTCTTCCATGCCTGGATAAAATCAGCCCAGGCTGCGGGGTTAAAAATATTCATGGGAGGGGTCTGTCCCTGATAAACTGCCTTGTTGGCGATCCTGTTGAATTGTATGCGGGTTGCTTCCCCACCATCACCTGGTGTAACCTGCATCAGGGCCCTTCGGGTAGCAGCACTTGTATTTCTTCGTGCAATTTCAATATTATCATCCGGGACCTTGGTATTGACAAAGTCACGGGCAAACTGTTCAGGAGTAGGTCGTGCTTTTATTATCGTAGCGGGAAGATAAACGGTATCTGCCACCATTAGTTGAATAATACTATACTGGTTGCCTTCAATATTCCGGGGTACTTCTATTGTTTTGGGCTTGTAGCTTACGTGAGTGAATTCTATTTCATCACCTTTAAGTGCAACGATAGAAAAAACACCATCATTATTGGTAAGGGTTCCCCTGTTGGTGCCCTTGATGGTAACGCTGACTGCAGGGATACCAACCAGGCTATCGGCCGTCATGATAACACCATATAATTGAACAACAGAATCTCGGGAAGTTTCAAACTGGGCTTTGGTAGCAGCAGGGACCAGGAGGCAAGCAATTAGCAGGTATTGTAGAATTTTCTTCACGGTTTCAAAAATAAAGACTAGTTGCTGATTTTCTAAAACAATTTGGTGTCCACAATGGTTAACTTTGCATCTCGTTAGTTTTTTAACATATGATTTGAATATGACCCCTGAAAAAGTTTTACAAGCGCTCAGTAATGTGCAGGAACCGGACCTCGGAAAGGACATCGTGACCCTGAACATGGTAAAGGATATTGAGATTGAAGGAAATTATATCGCATTCACAGTTGTGCTAACCACACCAGCCTGCCCGTTAAAGGACATGATAAAGAACGCGTGTATAAATGCCATTCATTTAACGGTCAATAAAGATGCCACGGTGAATGTAAAGTTCACCTCCAATACCACTACAAAAAGAAACGATCCCGGAACAGTTTTACCTCAGGTAAAAAATATCATTGCAGTGGTTAGTGGAAAGGGAGGAGTTGGTAAATCAACTGTAGCTGCCAATCTTGCGCTTGGTCTCTCAAAAGGAGGAGCAAAAGTAGGACTGATGGATGCGGATATTTATGGACCGAGTGTTCCGATAATGTTCGGAGTCAGGGGTGAAAGACCAATGATGGTGGAGATCAAAGGAAAAGGAATGATCGTTCCATTAGAAAAATATGGTATCAAACTGATCAGTATTGGTTTATTGGTTGATGAAAAGAATGCGGTAGTATGGAGAGGACCCATGGCAAGCAGCGCTATCCGCCAATTTGTGACCGATGTATACTGGGATGAACTGGATTACCTGGTTGTGGATATGCCGCCTGGGACAGGTGATATTCACCTGACCCTGATGCAGACAGTTCCGGTCACTGGTTCAGTTATCGTAACCACGCCTCAGGATGTGGCGCTGGCGGATGCCAAAAAAGGTATCGCCATGTTTAGCCAGGCCCAGCTGAATGTGCCCGTGATAGGCCTGGTGGAGAATATGAGCTATTTTACCCCGGCGGAATTGCCCGACCACAAATATTACATTTTTGGAAAAGATGGCGGAAAACGCCTTGCTGAGGAGTATGATCTGCCTTTTCTGGGACAGATCCCTCTTGTCCAGAGTATCAGGGAAGGTGGCGATAAAGGGGTTCCGATTATGCTCAGTAATGATGAGATCACAAAAAAAGCTTTTGAAGATTTTGCTGGCCATGTAGTAAGGAGCATTTCCATGCGAAATGCAAATATTTCCAAAGAAAAGGTAGCCGAAGTAGTCTCATAATCAATTAATTACCTTCTAATTGTGGTATTATTATTGCTTTAAATGGGAAACAGGACCACTATGAAACTTTTAAGCCTTCCAGCAGCCTTTTTATTGATAATAATCGCTTCATCCTGCAGCTATCAATCTCATCCTCAAACCGGGAATTTGCCGCCAGGACAGGCTAAAAAGGTCTATGGCACCCAATCAGCAAAACCCTTTGCGCCGGGGCAGCGGAAGAAATATTAGTTCCCCCTTTGGTACTCTCTTGCATTGATCCCCCTAATAATAGCCCCTTTGGATGCAATTTGTTCGGCGTGGGTTGCTGGGACCATGCTTAAAATGGTAGTTTTTAAGCGTAAACAAGCATTACGTCTCGAACAAATCACGAACGGAGATCGATCGGATCAGCAATTCTCTGGGCCCAGCCTGGGAAGGTTATCCTTTGAAACCCTTGTTCCTATCCTTTACCTATCCGGAATTCGGGTAGCCAAAGGCTTCCCAATAGCCAGGCAAAGGCCAGTAAGAGCATAGGGGGTGGCGGACTACTGGTTTTCCCCGAGGTCATCTTCTACTGTTATCATCCCTGACAATCCCATTACACAGTTTTTTTACTATGTTTCCTGAGGTTTTTACTTGCCTAGTTTTGCAGAAAATACTATGGGTTAATGGCCTGAAAGACAACAAAAAAGGCCTGTTTTGGTCGTTTTCAGGTAGGTGAAACTACCTATCATCAGCTTGCAAAATCCAGAAACAGGTATTAAGTTTAATGTAGGATTTACGGTTAAGCCTTCGGGTTTTTTCAAGGATCCTGAAACACTAGAACCCAAACCCTGAAAACTAAAAACTGCGAGAGCAGGAAATTCGTACCAATGAAAAAGAACCTCATAACCTCCCTGGGATCGGCAGCTATTGCCTTTTTCACTTCCCAATCTTCCCAACAGCAAAGTTTGTTTTTGTACTAGCAGGTTTGAATTCTATTCATTGGAATTAATCAAGCATTTCTAACAGTCAACTATGAAAGCGAAAGTTAAATTACCATTTACGCAGCTCGGACTGCCCCTGTTTATACTCGGGCTGGGCGTACTGATTTTCCTGAAGCTTATGGAAAACAGGAATGTTAATCAGCTGGTGTCAAAGAACACTGGTCTTATCATTGACTGGGAAATGCAAAACCGTCTTCTCCAGGTTGAAAAGGATCAGGCAGCTATTGAAACTGCCATGCGTTCCATGACTGAAGATGGCAAGACCTGGGATAGTCAAAAGCAGTTGGGCCTCATCAAACAAAAGGAAAAGGTGGCTTCCGAGATTGAAAGCATTCATTCCTTCCAGGATGATCATGATTTCGAAAACCCTGCTTACGACCAACTCGCTAAATTATACGAAGAGAAAGCCGGTTTACAGGCCAGCTTTATTGAAGAATATGGAAAGAACCGCAAAGCCGAAGCAGCTGGCATCTTTAATTCCTATCGTTATCAGGAGCTTAATAATAATATTGAGCCGGTAGCTACTCCACTTCTTCATTCTTCTGCTCTTTCTTCTACTCAAATCGTTGAATCAATTGTATCTGACGGAAATAATGCCAGCAATAGTAGCGTAGCTTTTGCAATCGGTGCCATCATTGGTATCCTGTTGATCTGCGTGTACCTGATCGTGAAAAAGAAGCAGTCGCGCCATTCTGAAAAGAAAGTAAAAGCTGCTGCTTCTGTAAAAGAAAACTTTTTGGCTAATATGAGTCATGAGATCAGAACACCGCTCAACGCGATTCTCGGTTTCACTAATATCCTGCAAAAGACAAAACTGGATCCTCAGCAGCGTCAGCATATCCAGATCATTCAGTCATCAGGTAATAACCTTCTTTCCATTGTAAATGATATCCTGGATCTTTCCAAGATCGAGGCAGGTATGATGCGGATTGAGGAAGCGCCGTTCAGGGTAGCTGATGTAATGGCTACCGTGCAACAGATGCTTAGTCCGAAAGCTGAAGAAAAAAATCTGCAATTGATCCTTAAAGTTGATGAAGAAATACCTGAAACTGTTTGTGGCGATGCCGTCAGACTTACACAGGTATTGGTGAACCTCGTTTCCAACTCCATTAAGTTTACAGAAGAGGGTGGCGTATATGTTCGCGTTACTCCTTATAAAAGATCCGGTGATTCCATTACCCTTGAATTTGTAGTACGTGATACAGGTATTGGAATTCCGAAAGATAAACAACGTTTCATTTTTGAACGATTTGAACAGGCTGAAGCGGAAACAACCCGTCGCTTTGGAGGAACCGGACTGGGTCTCTCCATTGTGAAACACCTGATTGAATTACAGAAAGGAACTATTACCCTTAACAGCGAGGAAGGTAATGGGACCAGCATTCTGGTAGAATTGCCCTACCGAATTACAAATGAAACCGTTCCTTCAGTAAAACAGACAACTAATACTTATAATCCAAACCTTATGAACAATAGTAATTCCAAAATCCTGGTTGCCGAAGATAATATCATGAACCAGCACCTGATAAAGCACCTGCTGAAGACCTGGGGATTTGAGTTTGATCTGGTGTTCAATGGCGTCCAGGCCGTAGAAGCGCTCAAAAAGCAGAATTATGATGTGATTTTGATGGATATCCAGATGCCGGAAATGGATGGTCACACGGCCACGAAAGCGATCCGCAATGAATTGAAATCAAATGTGCCTATTATTGCCATGACTGCGCATGCCATGGCGGGTGAACGTCAAAAATGCATAAACAGTGGTATGAACGATTATATTTCCAAACCTATCCAGGAAGAAACCCTTTATAATTTCATTATGAAATATGCTCCAGGCACCGGTGACAGACAGGCAGCACCTGCACCAAAAGGAAAAGTGATCGATCTTCAATACATCGAAAGCTTTTCAGAAGGTAACGAAGAACTCAAGGACCAGATGATCCGTGAGTTTGTAAAAAGAGTACCTGATAGTATTGCAACATTGGAAAAAGCCATTGACGAAAAGAATTATACCAGCATTTACAGAATAGCCCACGACCTTAAAACCACAGTGCACTTCCTGGGATTGACTGCACTGATCGGTCATATGCTCCAGAAAATGGAAGAGCTGGCTACGCAGGATGGAACGCTGAACTCCATTAACCAGATGTTCGGTAATGTGAAAGATGTTTGTATGAGGGCCGTTAAAGAAGCAAATACACTTGTAGCCGCCTAAAAAAGTTCAAAAGGTTTAAGAAGTTTAATAAGTTTACGCGCGTTCATCCACGCGCCTCACGAACCGCATTTTAATGGTTCGTGAAGGGTGTAAATGAATGCGCATGAACCATGGCCTTTGAAGCACAAGAGCACAATTTGTACTTTTGCTTCATGTACAATCTTCCCTATTTTAAAGAACCCGACGGACAGAAAGTAATTCAGTTCATTAAAGACCATCCATTTGCATTTCTTTGCGGTGCTGATGCTACAGGCCGGCCAGCAGCCTCACAGGTGCCTGTTTTCATTGATGAAAAGGAAGGGAAGCTTTTCCTTTCCGGCCATATCAGCCGAAAATCAGACCACCACAAAGCTTTTATCGATAATCCGCAGGTCCTCGCCGTTTTCACCGGAGCCCACAGCTATGTGAGTGCCAGCTGGTACGAGAATAAACAGATTGCCAGTACCTGGAATTATATCAGCGTGCATGCAAGAGGTAAACTGACGTTTCTGGGAGAAGATGCTCTGCTAAGTGTATTAAAGCGTACCACCAATCATTTTGAGAACAACCCGCATTCAGGGGCCAACTTTGAGGATATTCCCACCGATTACGTACAGAAAATGGCAAAGGCTATTGTTGCCTTTGAGGTGGAAGTGGAGGAACTGGATCATGTTTTTAAACTGAGCCAGAACCGTGATGAAAAGAGCTATGATACCATTATCGAAAAACTGGGTCAGCAGGACGCCGGTGCCAAAGAAATAAGCGAAATCATGGCCAAAAGGAAAAAGGATATATTTAAGTGATCTTGCATTATGAATATCCAATTCATAATGGTAAATTTTACCGGCTAAACCTTTTCGAATGAAACCTTACCTGGCTTTTTTGTTCATGCTATTGTTTACAGCATGTAAATCACAAACCGGAATGCAGTCAACCTCCAATCTGCCAGAGTTTGATAAACAGGGGCATCGGGGCTGTCGTGGCCTGATGCCAGAGAATACGATCGCTGCCATGATCAGGGCGCTAAATCTTGGTGTTACCACCCTGGAAATGGATGTGGTCATCACTAAGGATAAGAAAGTTGTGGTTTCCCATGATCAATGGTTTAGCGAGGAGATAACCACCAAACCGGATGGCAGTTATATTGGTCCACGGGAAGAGCGCAAATTCAATATTTACTGGATGACCTATGAGCAGGTGAAAACGTTTGATGTTGGGCTTAAGCCACATCCCCGGTTTCCCACACAGGAAAAGATTAAAGCAGTGAAGCCATTGCTGACTGAATTAATAGATAGTGTGAAGCAGTATATGATGGCGAGTCGCCGCCCTTTTCCATTTTATAATATTGAAACTAAAACGCAACCTGAATTTGATGATGTGTTCCATCCCAAACCTGAAGAATTTGTAGATCTGCTGATGGCGGTGATCAATGAAAAAGGAATAGCAGATCACGTGATCATTCAGTCATTTGATTTTCGAACACTTCAATACCTCCATAAAAAGTATCCCACCATCCGCACAGCCATGCTGGTGGAAGATTTTGATCAGCGCAGCTTTAAAGAACAAATGGCTGCCCTCGGATTCAGGCCAAGCATTTACAGTCCGGCCTACCAGCTGGTAAATAAGAATATGGTGAAAAACTGCCATAAGCAGCATATCCAGATCATTCCCTGGACAGTCAATACAAAAGAAGAGATCGAGTCATTAAAGAAATTGGGAGTGGATGGTATTATTTCGGATTACCCCAATCTCTTTAATTAAAGAAGGATTCGTTAATCGCTCTGACTTACATTTGTGCCCTGAACGGCAGCAAATGAATATTTCACTTTCTGGAAAGTATGCACTGATCTGTGGAAGTACCCAGGGCATTGGATTGGCCATTGCAAAAGAATTTTCGTCAGCAGGCGCTACCTGCGTACTTATTGCCAGGAATAAGGAAGGATTAGAGAAGGCTGTATCCCAACTGAGCATAGCACATCTTCAAAAACATCAATATCTGGTAGCGGATTTCACAAAACCCTCAGAAGTAAAGCAGGCCATTGAAGGATTTATAAAGAATAATACCATTCATATTCTTGTCAACAATACAGGCGGTCCAAAACCGGGCATGATTGCAGATGAGGATGAACAAAAATTCCTGGATACGTTTCAGCAACATGTTATCTGCAACCAGGTTCTGGCAAAAGCTGTGATCCCGGGCATGAAGGAAGCCCGCTACGGCCGCATCATAAATATCATCAGTACATCTGTCAGAATTCCAATTCAGAATCTCGGTGTTTCCAATACTATTCGTGCTGCGGTTGCTTCATGGAGCAAAACTTTATCCAATGAAGTGGCAGAATCTGGTATCACAGTCAACAGCATACTTACGGGTTACACGGCTACTGCAAGATTGCAAAGCGTAATAGAAGCCAATGCTGCGAAAAGAGGGGTGTCAACGGAGGTTATTGCGAAAGAAATGATCGATAAGATACCCGCAAAACGATTTGGTGATCCTGCCGAAATTGCTGCAGTGGCCGCGTTCCTTGCATCACCTGCGGCTTCATTTGTAAACGGCGTCAGTATTCCTGTGGATGGAGGCGGCACAGGCACTATTTAATTACCGATTATGACGGCTTTTGAAAACTCTCTTTCATATGCACAGGAACTGGATGCAAATGATCCGTTGAAGGACTTCAGAAGTAAATTTATCATCCCTGTTCATGAAGGAAAGGAACAGGCTTATTTTTTGGGCAACTCCCTGGGATTACAGCCAAAGACTACAAAAGCAGAAATTTCCAAAATACTTGACGAATGGGGCAGTTATGGTGTAGAGGCATTCTTCAAGGGAGACAATCCATGGCTCCATTTTCATGAACAGCTGACGATACCACTTTCACTGATCGTTGGTGCATTGCCGGAAGAGATCTCAGTGATGAACCAGTTAACGGTAAACCTGCACCTGATGCTGGCAAGCTTTTACCTGCCAACAGGAAAGAGAAAAAAGATATTGTGTGAAGCAAAAGCATTTCCCAGCGATCAGTATATGCTGGAAACCCAGGCAAAGCATCATGGCCTTGATCCCGAAGAAATAATTGTTGAGGTAACTCCACGCCCAGGCGAACATAAAATACATACGGAAGATATTCTCACAGCTATCAACCAGCATAAATCAGAACTGGCATTAATACTTTTCAGCGGATTGAATTATTATTCAGGACAGGTCTTTGATATGAAAATGATCACAGAAGCCGGACAGGCTGTGGGTGCAAAAGTGGGATTTGACCTGGCACATGCTGCAGGGAATATTGAATTGAAACTGCACGACTGGAATGTTGATTTCGCCTGCTGGTGCAATTACAAATACCTTAATTCAGGACCCGGGGCTATTGGTGGCGTATTTATTCATGAACGTTATCACCGTGACAGGGCCATTCCCCGACTGGCAGGGTGGTGGGGTTATGATAAAACAACAAGGTTCAATATGGAAAAGGGATTTCAACCTATTCCATCTGCTGAAGGATGGCAATTAAGTACACCTTCTACAATTTTATATGCGTCCCATAAAGCCGCCCTTGATATAATTCAATCGGCAGGCTGGTTTACCATTTTGGAAAAATCAAGATCACTGAATGATTATCTCTGGCATATCATTGATGATGTGCAGAATGAATTTGCCAACCGGTTTACCTGTATTACTCCACGGTTAAACGAGGAAAAAGGATCACAGGTATCTTTGCTCACGCATTCCAAAGGACGGAAATTATTTGATAAACTTACCCGGGCGGGATTTATAACAGATTGGAGAGAGCCGGACCTTGTGCGATTGGCACCTGTGCCTCTTTACAATACTTATGAAGAAGTATGGCGCCTGGGTCAAACACTAAAACAGATACTGGCTGAAGGACTATAAATATTAAGGCAGATGACAAGAAAAGAACTGGTACATCAGATTTTCAGCAAACAATCCTATTTATGCGTGGGACTTGATACCGATATTGAAAAGATCCCCAGGCATTTATTATCTTCCCCTGATCCAATTTTTGAATTTAATAAAGCGATCATTGACGCTACTGCTGATTATTGTGTCAGTTACAAGATCAATACGGCCTTTTATGAAGCGCTGGGTGTGAAAGGATGGCAGGCGCTGGAAAAAACAGTGAACTATATCTCAGTCAACCATTTTAAGATCGCTGATGCAAAGAGGGGAGATATTGGCAATACTTCCAGCCAATATGCCAAAGCCTTTTTTGAGGCAATGCCATTTGATTCAGTAACGGTAGCGCCTTATATGGGAGAGGATAGTGTTCAACCCTTTCTTCAATTCAATGGCAAATGGGCAATCGTTTTAGGACTTACCTCAAATTCTGGAGCTGCCGACTTTGAGTTACAACGTTTAGGAAGTGAATTATTATATGAGCGTGTATTGCGGAGTGTTATCTGTTGGGGTACTCCTGAAAATTTAATGTTCGTGGTGGGTGCTACACAGCCTGGCCAGTTTGAGAGTATCCGGAAAATTACGCCTGATTATTTTTACCTGGTGCC
>JAJKIP010000252.1 GCA_021154405.1 Segetibacter sp.
ATCAAGAAGCGCATTCTTTACCTGCACATTATTCTTATCCGCAAAATCAATTGCCTGCTGAAGAGAGAATTCATGACGCGCCGGAGAGCTCGTTGTTGCAGCAGGCTGCTGCGCTGCCATCACTAAGGGAAATAACAGTACTGCCAGGCTTATAGCCTTTCTTATTTTATTTCCTTTCATCATAACTCGGTTTTTTTAGTCGTTGTTGATTGTATTTCTGGATCAGTTTATGTCCTTTAATAGTGGCAAGCCCATACACAAAGTGTTCAATGATCTTTTCTGAAAGATCACCAAGATTGTATTTACCTGGTGGAAATGTAGAAACATTAAAAGGGATCATCATGGACTCAATTCTGAATTTGGTAATGATATCCACGTCAAGGTCATCCCTGTATAATTCATCCTTTATACCCCATTCAATATTTTCTCGAATGATCTGGGCTGTGAATTTATCCTTATGGTCCCTGAAGCGCTGATAAGAACGGAAATGGAATTTTTCCAGATCATACAACAACATGGGGTTCATATTGCTAAACTGAGCCATTATCCGTTCCATGGTTATAAAGATCTCATGAACAGCATCCCTGGCATCTTTTCTGCAGTCCAGACAATCACCCTGGATGCCTGTAATATGCGCGTCTACCACATTGTCCACCAACTCATCTTTATCCGTAAAGTATTGATACAAAGTCTTCTTTGACATTCCCAGGTTATTAGCAATATCATCCATGGATACGGAACGAATCCCGTATTGCATAAACATCTCCTGGGCCTTTGCCATTATTCGCTCCCTGACATCCATTTTCACTCGTTTGAGGGCACAAAACTATGGAAACTTTTTTCGTAACCAAAGTTTCCACGCTCTTTTTTGTTTTTTTAGATGAACGGCAGGGCTACTGCCTTATTAACTACTTTTGTGCCATGAAGAAAGGTGTTGGCCGCTTTTTACCAGAGGAAAAATTCAGGTGGAAAAAGGTTTTCCAGTATTTTTTGCAGGGAGTGCTGGTTATTGCCCCTATTGCCATTACGATTTATACGATCTACTGGATAGTTTCCAAGGTTGACAGCTGGTTACCCATTTTCAGACAACCCATACGTGATATCCAGGGCAATATCATTGATTATGAAGTGAAAAACTATGGATTGGGTTTTGTAGTAATTCTGGTTACCGTCATTTTTATTGGCTATATGTCTTCTTTCTTTATCCAGTCCAGGATTTTCAACCTGTTTGACAGATGGTTGGAAAAAACCCCTGGTGTGAAATTCATTTATTCATCTGTGCGGGATTTTTTTGGTGCATTTGCCGGAGACAAAAAGAAATTCAACAAGGCTGTACTTGCAAATGTATTTGCTGAGGATGTATGGATCGTTGGATTTTTGACTGATGAGGAAATGGCGAAGTTTGAAATGGGAGCAGATAAAGTGGGCGTATATGTTCCCCAGGCTTACAATTTTGCTGGACAATTATATATTTTACCCCGAAGCCGGGTTCGTCATATTGATATCATTACTTCCGGTGAAGCCATGAAATACGCTGTAACCGGTGGCGTGGTAACGGTAGATGATGATGAACTGGTTAATCCGGCTGTGCCACCTGTTACACCTGGCGCTACTGTTACCAATACTGTTACTACTGTTACAACAGTTACCGAAACGGAACTGAAAAATTAATCCCGATAGGCTTCGGGACAACCATCAAAAATCACGTAATGAAAAAAGTTGCGTTGCTGCTGTTATTGGCATGCATATACCAAAGCGCTTTCTGCTGGGGATTCTTTGCCCATCGCCGGATCAATTACTATGCGGTATTCCTTCTTCCACCGGAAATGCTGGTGTTGTATAAACCGAATAGTGAATTTCTTTCTGACCATGCCGTGGATCCGGATAAAAGAAGATACGTATTGAAAGAAGAAGCACCAAGGCATTACATTGATATGGATCACTATGGATCTTACCCTTATGATTCACTTCCACACCAGTGGACAGATGCTGTTGCAAAATATTCACGTGATACATTGTATAAACACGGAATAGTTCCCTGGTGGCTGCAAACCATGCTTTATCGATTGACTGCAGCCTTCAAAGAAAAAGACCAGGCAAGGATATTAAAGTATTCAGCAGAGATCGGTCACTATATTGCCGATGCGCATGTTCCATTACATACCAGTGAAAATCATAACGGACAATTGACAGACCAGGCAGGTATTCACGGCTTCTGGGAAAGTCGTATTCCAGAATTATTTGCTGATAAGGAATGGGATTTTCTTATAGGCAAAGCAGAATACATCAGTAAACCTGCCCAATTTATCTGGGCACGGATTATGGAAAGTGCTGCAGCTGCTGATACTGTTCTGCGTTTAGAAAAAGAACTATCCCAACATTTTAAAACAGACCGCAAATATGCATTCGAAAACAGGAACGGGTTGCTGGTGCGGCAATACGCTTCTGCCTATTCAAAAGCTTATAATACAAAGTTGAATGGCATGGTGGAAAGAAGAATGCGGCAGTCTATTTATACGATTGCCTGTTTCTGGTATACTGCCTGGGTAAATGCAGGGCAACCTGATCTGGCGAAATTAAACCACCGGGAATTCTCAAAAAATGAAACGGATGAATTTGAGCGACTTAATAAAGCCTGGGCTGATCAATCAAACGGAATGGAACATTAACCTTATTTCCAAATAACTGTTAGTCTCATCTTGCCCCTCAGTCGCTTATCTTTGCACCCTTATTTATAATTCTCAAAAGATGAAATCTTTGGCAGCAACGATTCATAATTTCAATGCCGGGCCCTCCATACTTCCGCAAGAGGTATTTGAAGAGGCCAGTCGCGCTATTCTTGACTTTAATGAGTCCGGTTTATCCATCCTTGAAATTGGTCACCGCACGCCTTTATTTGAGGCTGTGATGAAGGAAGCGATCAGCCTTACAAAAGAACTGATGAACCTGGATAGTGACCATGAAGTACTATTCCTCCATGGCGGCGCGTCCACGCAATTTATGCAGGTACCCATGAACCTGCTTAATGATAATGAAGTGGCCGCCTATACGGAGACAGATGTATGGGGAACAAAAGGAATTAAGGAAGCGAAGCTATTCGGCCATGTTGAGGTAGTAGCCAGCAGCAGGGATAAGAATTTTACTTACCTGCCCAAGGGTTTCCATGTTCCTGCTACGGTGAAATACCTGCACCTGACTACCAACAATACCATTTATGGAACACAGTGGCAGGACCTCACGCCTTTCTATAAATACAATGTGCCGCTGGTTGCAGATATGAGCAGCGATTTCCTGAGCCGTGTGATCGATTTCAATAAATATGACCTGATTTTTGCAGGAGCACAAAAGAATGCAGGTGCCGCCGGGGTGAATGTGGTAGTTGTTAATAAGAATATATTAGGCAAAGTAGACCGGAAGATCCCTACAATGATGGATTACCGCCAGCATATTGAGAACGGTTCCATGTTGAATACACCTCCTGTATTCGCCATTTATGTTTGCATGCTCACCCTCCGCTGGTTGAAAAATAAAGGTGGTGTGCCTGCTATTGAAAAGCTGAATAATGCCAAGGCAAAACTTTTCTATGATACGCTGGATTCATTACCAGTTTTCAAAGGAACTGTAGTAAAAGAAGACCGCAGCAAAATGAATGGCGTGTTTGTAATGCAGGATCCGGCGCTTGAAAAAGAGTTCATGGAAATTTGCAAAAAGGAAGGAATGTATGGGGTGAAAGGTCACCGCAGCGTGGGAGGTTTCCGTGTTTCCATGTACAATGCACTTCCCATTGAAAGCCTTGAATTACTGACAGACCTGATGAAAGACTTTGCAAATAAAAAAGGATAAAAATATATACCCCCTTACTTACTACATGACCTTTCTAAAAAAATAAGATGGCCCTCATTCAACCCTTCAAAGCATTAAGACCCAAACCCGAGATCGCCCATAAACTCGCCTCCCGCCCCTATGATGTACTAAACAGTGCAGAAGCAAAAACGGAAGCATATGGCAATTCTTACTCTTTTCTTCATATTACAAAAGCGGAGATAGATCTTCCAGATGATGTGGACGTTCACAGCCAGGCAGTATATGAAAAAGCAAAAGATAACCTTGAAGCTTTCATTAAGCAGCATACCCTGTTCAGGGAAGAAAAGCCCTGCTACTATATTTACCAGCTTATCATGAATGGCCGCAGTCAGACTGGCCTGGTTTGCGTTTCATCAGTAAAGGATTATTTCAAAGACGTGATCAAAAAGCATGAGTTTACCCGTCCTGAAAAAGAAAAGGACCGGATAGATCACATGAAAACCATCCATGCGCAAACAGGTAATGTATTCCTTGCTTATAATAATGTTCCTGAAATAGATGCAATCATCGCCAACTGGAAAAAAACCAGACAGCCGGTGTATGATTTTACTGCCAGTGATGGAATAAAGCATACTGTATGGGCAATTGATGATGATAATACGATTGCTACCATCTCCAATACGTTTGTGCAAAAAGTACCTGCTACCTATATAGCTGACGGACATCACCGGGCAGCCTCGGCAGCTAAAGTAAGCCAGGCATTTCCTGCCAGCCAGAATGCTGAATTTTTCCTTACTACCATTTTTCCTGCCAGTGAACTGGCTATTATGGATTACAATCGAGTAATAAAGGACCTGAACGGACTTGATAAGGAAGACTTTATTGAGGCATTACATGAGGATTTCATGATCACTCAAAGTCCCGTGCCGGTAAAACCTGCACAATTGCATGAGTTCGGCATGTATTTGGATAAACAATGGTACATTTTAACTTCCCGGAAGGGCACATATAATAATGACCCTATCGGTGTACTGGATGTAACCATCCTTTCAGAGAATGTACTGGACAAGATCCTTGATATTAAAGACCAGCGTACAGATAAGCGTATTGATTTTGTTGGCGGGATCCGGGGCCTTGGCGAACTGGAAAAAAGAGTTAACAGCGGCGAAATGAAAGTAGCCTTCAGTTTATACCCTGTTACCATCCAACAGCTATTTGATATTGCAGATAGCGGACAGGTAATGCCACCCAAAAGTACCTGGTTTGAACCCAAACTCAGGGACGGTCTGCTGACTCACGAGATCTGAGTGTAACCTTAAGATTTTGATAAAGCTTAAAGGTTCTGTACCAATAAAGTATAATCTTTTTAGTTTTGAACATATGAAAAGAATCCTTCTCCTTGTAACCGGTATTTGCCTTGCTTGTATTGGCTTTACCCAGGATGACGTGAAATCTTTGCAGGAAACTGGCAGGGGCTTTATGCGTTCCGGTGATTATGATAATGCCATTATTGTTTTTACACGCGCATTGCAAAAAGATAATAAGAACCTGGAGTTGCAGAAGGACCTTGTGATGAGCTATTACCTGAAAAGAGATTATACCCAGGCGTTAAAAGGCGCCGAAGCACTTATTGACAGGGATGATGCTGATGTTATATCTTTTCAGATCGCAGGTAATGTTTATAAGGCGCTGGAAGAAGTGAAGGAGTGCGACAGGATGTATAAGAAAGCCCTTAAGAAATTCCCTAAAAGCGGGCCTTTATACAGTGAATATGGTGAATTGCTGTGGGCTGCAAAGGATTATTCCGCTATTCAACAATGGGAAAAAGGCATCCAGGTTGATCCAGCCTATTCCGGCAATTATTACAACGCTGCCCTTTATTATTTCTATACCAAAGACAAAGTTTGGAGCCTGATATACGGTGAGATCTTTGTGAATATGGAAAGTCTGTCACCAAGAGGAGCAGCCATGAAACAGACTTTATTGCAGGCATACAAGGAAAAACTGTTTGCTGATCCGGATATCATGAAAGGTGAAGAAAAGAACAAGAGTGAATTTGCCAAAGCATTCCTGCAGGGTATCGGCAAACAATCTGCCCTTACTTCAAAAGGAATAACGGCGGAAACACTTACCATGATCCGTTCAAGGTTTATCCTTGACTGGTATGCTACCAACGCAACGAAATATCCCTTCCGCTTATTCGATTACCAACGCCAGTTGCTGCAGGAAGGAATGTTTGAAGCCTATAATCAATGGCTGTTTGGTTCTGTGGAAAACCTGGCGGCTTATGATACCTGGACAAAAGCCCACGCTGACCAGTATGAGGCCTTTGCCAATTTTCAGAAGAACAGGGTATTCCGGATGCCTGCCGGACAGTATTACCAGACGAACGGTTCCAACTGATCTCCTGGATTGCTAGCCATGGTTCGTGTCCCACGAACCATCAACTACTTAATGATTTTTGTGGTTCGAGAGACACGAACCACGGCGTAGCCCAGGGCCTTCTTCCAGGGGTTCTTTATGTACGCTTTTTTTCCTAATTTGTTAGAGTAACGATTGAACTATGAACGAAAAAGGAAGGTTATTCGACTGTATTTCAGTGCAAATGGAAAAGGGCGGTCTTTCTACCATGCTTGCCGGTAAAGAAAGAGGGCAGTGGAAAAACTATGGCACTAAAGAGGTGAAAGAAATTGTAGACAGGCTAAGTGCTGGTCTTTTAAGCCTGGGAGTTAGTCCAAATGATATGTCCATAGAAGGGAGGGACAAGATCGCTATCATGTGCAAGAACCGGCCGGAATGGATCATGCTGGACCTCGCAGTTCAGCAAATAGGTGCTGTGCTGGTGCCGGTTTATCCTACTATCGGAGTTAATGATCTTGAGTTCATTTTCAATGATGCCCGCGTTAAATATGTATTCGTCAATGATGAAGAAACTTATCTCAAAGTCCTGAGCATAAAAAGCAAGGTAACTTCGATAAAAGATATTTATTCTTTTGAACATACTCCCAATGCAAAGCACTGGAAGGAGATCATGGAGCTGGCAACACCGGAACTGATCAACAGTCTTCCATCAATCTCTGAAAAAATAGGTTATGAAGACCTCGCCACTTTGATTTATACTTCTGGAACAACGGGCAAACCCAAAGGAGTCATGCTTTCCCACAAAAATATTTTATCAAATGTGATGGCCTGTATTCCCTGTCTGCCTGATTTTCCAAACATGAAGGCTCTCAGCTTTTTGCCATTGAATCATATATTTGAAAGGATGATCTCCTATTTTTATTTGTATGTAGGAGCCTCCATTTACTATGCAGAAAGCCTGGATACCATTGGTGATAATCTGAAAGAAGTAAAACCGGATATATTTACCACTGTTCCGCGTTTACTGGAGAAGGTATATGACAGGATCATGCTCAAAGGCTCCGAACTCACCGGCACCAAAAAGAAATTATTCTTCTGGGCACATGATCTGGCCACCCGTTATGAGCTCAATAAGAGACAGGGCATGTGGTATAATTTGCAGTTGTCTCTTGCCAATAAACTGATCTTTAGCAAATGGAGAGAAGGTCTCGGCAATAATCTTAAAGTAATAGTATCAGGCGGAGCAGCAGCCCAGGTTCGATTGATCAGGATATTCACCGCAGCAAAGATACC
>JAJKIP010000253.1 GCA_021154405.1 Segetibacter sp.
AGATGGAACATACAGCGTGATCTCTCTATTACTGTTAGCAATTCCCAGAAATGAACCATTGCCATAATAAACGGATTCTTTAAGACTATTGTTACGGTCGTAATTAATAGTCATTGTGCGATTCACTGCATATTCATACAAAGCTATCTCCGTCTGCCTGGTGTTTACCTTTACGGAATCACCGGATAATTGCGTAGTAATGCCGAGTCTATCAAGCCATTTCTCATCAGACAGCTCATTGTTACCTTGAATCCATACAGCTGTCTCTAATTTCACCCTGTTTTCATTCCATGTTTTGACGGTCAGTAGCCCACCCATTGTTACATACACATCGAGGGCTTTTTTAAGGCTTATTTCCTGTGAAAGATTTTTCCTGACCAGGTTTTTTGTATCAACCACAGTCATTTGCCTGGATCTCAATGTATCCATCCTTCCAAACCCTGTAATTGTAATGGCATTTGGTTTATCCTGTGCATTCACCTGCAGGCAAACAATCAATATAATAAGTTGAAATATCCTTTTCATGATAATTCGTTTAAAGTTTGATGAAAACCGGTATGGTATCCGTCTCACTTCTGGCAATGTTTCCGGTTTTACTGATCTCTCTCTGCAGCATTTTTAATACTGTCAGTTTTTTCTGGTAAATCATCCCCAATTCATCCAGCGTGTTTTCCTCCATACCTTTTTGCATAATGGCTGATCTCAGTTTCTTTTCCTGTTTGTCCAACCGTTTAAAATCATCTATAAACCCCGCAAAGTCTCCGGCAGATTCACCATACATGGGTGTACTTTGTATAAGGCTAACCTGTCCTGCAATCAGGTTATCATATTCCGCCTGGGTTTCTATCACTATTAATGGAAGTTTATTATTCCCAGCCTGTTGAACTGGCGTTCTCCTTTTTACAACTGCATAGTAATTTTTCTTATCAGTTTGCATCACTTCCTTTGTTTCCTGTTTCACCTGTTCTTTATCATTTTTTGATTCAGAAGGACGCTGTGCTACTTCTTTCATCGTATCAACTGGTAAAACGGCTGGTACAGTTGATTCAGCTTTTGAAGAAGTTTTCACTATATCACCATTGCTGGTAACTGACCTTTTACTCTTATACAGCAGCGCACCCACAACAATGAAAAGAACCAGGGATGCTGCTGCCACATACCAGCCCAGCTTTTTAGCACTAATTGACCGGACCGGTCGTTGTTCGCTTATTGCAGATTCAATCTTCGACCAGCTACCTTCTCCCGGTATTTCCAGATCAAACTCATCAGCATATTGCTCAATATGATCTTTTAAGGGATCACTTTGTTCTGCCCCGCTTATTTCACCACTAAGCGCATTCCACAAATGCTCTCCTGGCTGATCAATATCCAGCTGAGAGAGATTATTTTGTATATGTTCTTTCAGCTTATCCATTCGCCACCATTTTTTTCAGAATAATTTGTTGCAGCAATTGCCTGGCTCTGCTATACTGGCTTTTACTGGTTCCC
The DNA here is from genome assembly GCA_021154405.1 of Segetibacter sp. Taxonomy (GTDB): domain Bacteria; phylum Bacteroidota; class Bacteroidia; order Chitinophagales; family Chitinophagaceae; genus JAJKIP01. Next base: position 1,489 of record JAJKIP010000253.1, read on the forward strand.
GTGCTCAATTGCAATTCATCGGCAATTTCCTGGTGTGTGTAATCTTCTACGGCATACAGAACGAATATCTGCCGGCATCCATCTGGCAATTGTTTGATTGCATCATGGATCTGTGCCATCGTGATATTGGTCCACCAGTTCTCATCCGTTTCATGTGCCAGTTCTATAACCGGGGCTTCCAATTGGGTATAAACGAATTTCTTTTTCCCCTGGGCAATGCACTGGTTGATGATGATCCTTTTTAGCCATCCGCCGAAGGTATTCGGGTCCTTTAGCTGGTATATTTTACGGAACGCAGTAATAAATCCATCCTGCAGGGCATCATGAGCATCGGCCTCATTTCCACACATCCGGATACAAACATTGTACATAGCCTTGCAATACTGGCGGTACAGGGCCTCCTGTGCAGTCAGTTGGCCTTCCCCTGCGCTTTTTACCAGAGCGTGCAGTATATATTGTGTTGTATTCAAATTACCTGGAACATATATAAGAGTATAAACCTAAGGAAAGGTTGGAATGGTCCAGTAAGTATTTTTGAAGAGAAGCCAGGTCCTGTTATTTCCTGGTAAGATTGACCACTTTATACGGTGTTTCTTTATTGAGGTCCGGATAAATAAATCCTTTGCCATTATTATCCATCATCTCCACCAGGTACATCAGGTCATACCGCGTATCTATGTTTTCTGCAGGGATAGTGGCCTGGTAAACGTCTTTTTGACTGGTAAGCATCATGGGCAGCATTTCAAAATCCTTATACTGGTTTACTGCGCGGTATTGCAGGTGCACCCATTTTACACCAGCAGGAGCAGTCACTTGAATCTTTATAGTGATCGGTTGGCCGACAGGAATATTGTTAACCGCCTGATGATTGATGGTGAAATATTTGCTGTTCTCCCCGTCTGCAGAAGATTTATAGCGCGGTGCAGTTTTAACAGTTCCATTCGGTTTAAAATTGGCCCGCTGTTCTTTCAGCCGTTCTATTCCTTTATTCAGCAAAACCAGTTCATCTTTCCAATGCCCCGAAAGCGGATTCTTACCTATCAGTATCTTATCGGCATACATATCACCTGCAGCATTTACAATCTGCTGCCAGGCTTCTGCCGCTTTTTGTTCATGAGCAATCGCCTCATCCAGGGCTGCCATATCCTGCGTACGAAGGAACAAACAATAACTTACAGCCGCAGGTACCCGACGGGAATGATACAGCGCAAGGTTCGATAGCATCTTCAGATCGGTAATAGTAGAATTAAATTCCTTATTAATACTGGTGCCGATCAATTTCTCTGCTTCTGTTACTTTTTTATTAATGCTTTCGGAAAGCTGTGCCAGCCAGGCGCTGGTTGTTGATGGTAAGGTCTTGCCTGTTTCCAGTTCTCCCAACAACACTCTTGCCTCTTCATCAAAACTGGCAAACTGCTGGATATCGCTGCCCTCAGCCCTGGCATAAACATTCAGATCACCCAATCGCTGCTTTTCCACCCAGGCACTGGTAGTAGGGAAAAAACTATAAGGATAACAGCTCGCGACAATGCGGGGAAGCACCCAGCTTGCTTCATTCAATGCAGATTTGATAATGGGCCCTGCTTTAGCTCCAAATCGTTTCTCATACTCTTTATCCCATATATCGGAAGGCGTATTGGGATCATAACCGATCAGTCCCCATACCTGGAAGAAATTCCAGTAGCGTTCAAATTCATAATGATAATACTGATATTCTGGCTTGAGCAAATCAAAAGGCTTCATATCATGTGCCTGGGATTCCATTTTGGTAGCCAGTGGCTCATATACTTCATAAGCGCTACTATTATAAAAATGACTGCTCTCCGCATATCTGCGAACATATTCGGGATCAGCCCAAAGAAATACCCTGTTAGTGCCTCCATTCCATAACTTCCATACCATTTGATATTGTTGCGGATACCGGAGCATATCACCATATCCATGTCTGCGGTTCCGCTGGTCTTCCCGGTTAACATGCGTGGGACTAAAAGGCAAACCCATCTGTTCCATCCAGAACTTGGGAACTATCCTGAATTTAATTCCCAATTTTTCAGCACCGTGTATCAATGTATCCGTTAGTCCCTTTCCATGTATATCTATCATCAGGTTCGGAGCGCTCTCTTTCACCGTTTCAAAGAAGTTCATGGAAAACTCATACAGCTCACTGTCTTTCAACCCGGATTCATTATTTGTTTTAAACAGCAATGCATCCATCTCCGGTATCAATTTCACGAATTTGGCAAAAGCTGCCTTTGTATATGGGCGAATATTGGCCGAGTCCAATCCACCCACCTGGAAAGATTGCGGTTGCCCCGGTTTATATTCAAATGCAGGATTACCGCCAGCCTGCACAGCACCGCGATAGATATGATCCCATGTGCTCAATCGCACTGCAATGCCTCTGTCATGCGCCATTTTAATAAGGTGCTTCATGGTTGCAAGGTTGCGCGACTGCTGTTCTGCAGTAATGCCTTCCATTTTTACATCCGGGTAACCTTCCACATTGAAGAAATAGGGATAACAGGGCGCCATGAACCCACCATTCTCATAACCAAACAGTATTTCCAGCATATTGAACCGGTTCTGCGCCATCATGTCCAGGTATTCCGTCCAGTAATTCTCATCATAAAAACGACTTTCCCAATAAGCACGGTTCATGGTATATAAAGAAAGACCTCTCTCTTTTGTATAGGGTTCGGAAGTAACTTCTTTTACGTATTGCAGGAAGTTTGCCGGACCTGTACTCCAGCTTATTCGGTTAGCCACATCAAGCAGTGCATATAGGATACCCTTGTCATCATAACCACTCATTACCAGCGCCGGTTTTTTCTGCCATTGCGTTTTGCGGATAGTTAATGCCTCGCTTGTTTTAGCCACTGCAGGTTTACTCATCTTTAGTATCGAAGCTGCTGCTCCATTTCCATAGGCCAGACCTGTAATCAGTACCTGCCGTCCCTTTGCATTTTGAGTTGAAGTAATTTGCTCGAAGCTGATATGCTTTGCTTCCAGCGCCTTTGTCAATTTAGCCAGACCCTGCAAGGCAACCGGTCCCGGTTGTGCATCAGTTATTATAGAAACTGCGGGAGTTTGGGCAAATACCGTGATAGATATTAATACCAGGGTAATTACATAATAGAACCGGCGCATATCGTTATAAACTGTTTTTTAAAATTCTTAGGCAGGCTTCCACCCTGCCACCATCATCATACTAGCCTGGAACATGGCGCGTGCATAAGACTGGTTATATAAATAAGAGACAAATCCACCGCTTTTATGTACCGTGTCAAATTCATTGTCACGCGGATGCTCTGCCCAGATTCCGTATTTATATTTTCCTTTTACCAATTCATACATCACCTGAAGCATATCCACTTTCCCTTCATCTATCATCACTTCCACGTATTTGATCCTTGGCTTTTCAACAATTACGTTTCGGTAATGAACATGGCTGATACGATCACGGGAAAGCAGGTATTTGCAAACCTCAACTGCATCTTCCCCTATTTCGGTTGATACACCACAGTCGAAGGTCATACCATTAGCCGGACTATCAACAATATCACAAAGCCGTTTCCAGTCTTTAAAGGTAGACATTATCTGTTCTGATCCACGGCTTATCGGCGGAGGCGGATCATTGGGATGCAGGGCCATTCGCACTCCCGATTTTACAGCTACGGGAATAACTGCCCTTAAAAAGTATTCGATATTCTCCCAGGCCTTTGCGGCAGTTTGTGCAGGCTCTCTTTCTGTAGGTGGCAATTCAGCCATCGACATATTTTCTTCATCAGGCTGTTTCCTGGCTGTCTTGTAGTTCCATTTATTATCTGCGGGGTCCGGTTGACCTTTGCGGTAATAATCATAACCGAGATATTGCACACCACCGCGACCAACAATATCATAATAACCTTCTACTGCACGATGCGAGTAAAAATTATATTCTACAACTGGTAGTCCTGCCTTCCCTGCAGCAATTAATGAATCCTGCACTTTTCTGATTTCTTCATCACGTCCTTCAGTACCGCGAATAATTGCACCAGAGAAATTGATCATCATATTGATAACTGTTAGGCCCTGTGCTTTAAACCGGTCCATAATTTCTCTTAACCCTTCTTCAGTCCATGGAAGCTGGCGTGGACCACCCATGTGCACATAATCACAGCCAAACTGTTTTATCCATTTCATATTGGATTCAGTTGCATTTGAATTTGCGGTCATGGTTAACTTGGGTGTGTTTGGACCTTCTACCTGAGGTAATGGAACTTTTTTGCCAGCGTAACCTGATTTATTTTCAGATGCCAATGCAGCACTTCCAACAGCTCCAATGGATAATCCTGCCGCCAGTGAAGTACCTTTTTTAATAAAATCTCTACGATTATTGTTCATATGACTAATTTGAAATAGATTGAAAAATAAATAATCTGATTCCTTCTTTATAAAGGATCAATTTGGAATAACAGGCGATTAGGATCTATTTAACTGTAAGATTTGCTTCCCAACCGGGAACCGGACCCAATTCACTTTCCAAACGCAGTTTAACTTTATTGCCAGAAACGCTGCCCGGTTTGATAGTGACAGGGAGAATGATCTTCTCTCCTTTTTTAAGTATCATTGGCAATGATGGTAGTCTGACAACAAATTTGTCAATATCCTTTCCGATTAATTCAGCAGCTACCAGTTCAATGGGTTCACCGGTATTGGTAATCTCGATCTGCTGTTTTTCATTCTCACCAATGATAATATCTGTTTGCGGACTGGTCAGCTTTGCATTTGTCCTTTTAAAAGATATGGGCCTTATCTGTATATTTTTTAGCCAGTATTCAGCGCTTTCACTCTGGAACTGGATACGGCCACTGGTTACCTGTTGCTTCAGGTCGTTTCGATAGATATTAAACAATCGATTTACAACAAAGCCATTCACAATGAATACAGCGTCTGCCTGTCGCGCTATCACTTCACTGGTTGTCCATTCACCTTTAGGGCTTTCAAAATCACCGGACCGGTATACTCGACCTGTAAATCGTTTTAATGGAGCATTGCCATCATACTGATCAACATTTTTATGGTCGCCTGTTTTTCCTGGCGATAGTTGAAACTCAGCTTCTCCCCCACCCAGGTTGAAATGATCGCCGATCTCGGTTTCCTGCACCTGCATCTCGATGCTGCGCATCCAGCATTTAAACGAATAATCAAATGGCTCTGTACAATGGAAAAGAAAACCCGCATCGCGGAGGCCTGTCGCGCGGGGAGGCCACTGCTTTTCGCCCCATTTTGTCTGGAAGCGAATATGAAAATTGCTGTATTCCTGTCTGGAAGTAATGGCTCCCCAGATCTGGCCCGAGATATGGATCATACCGTTCTCTACTGTAAATACTTTATAGGGATCTTTGTTGAGGCCTATCGGCTCCATGGGGGTATCCTGTTTGTTATCATAGCCCATCATGTTGGGGGGCCGCATGTAACTATCCCATGTTTTTAAGTCCTTCCCGTTAAATAGATTCTGCCATCCTGCATTTGGCATTTGAGCTGAGGAAAATAAGGCCGCTGAGGATAACGCGACTAAAAGCATCCATTTCATATGCAATCATCAATTGTTGGTAATCCGGTGAAAAATAATATTCAATAACAGCATCAATTATTGATAGCCTGGAACAATCGTATCAAATCCGCTTCGCGATTAAAATTTACAGGATTCTTATCCAGGTAATCATTTATGATTGCCTTTTTTGAAGAATATACTTTAAGTAAATTTTTCTTATCGAATGGAGCCATTTCACCTTTTTTGGATTCTATAAAATAAGCAACGCTTAATTTAAGATAAAGGTTTTCATTGGCAACGAGGTTATTGCGGAAGGAGACCTGATTGCCCACCGCACCATAAGATTGAACAGAACTGTTAGGAGCCGGCATACCATAGGCCCCGATCTTTTCCCTCTCTATTTCATAAAATACCTGCCTTTTTAGTATCCGGCCTGTTTCCCTGTTTCCGGCAATTACTTCAAAATAGTCTCTGTTAAAACAAAAAACAGAACTGTCGATCAATATGTCTTTGATCAAAGCAGTCTTGTCGTCAGAAATGGACAATGTATCGTTTGCAGGGCCAATAAACTCTACTTCGCCACTTAGATAACTATAATTAAGTCTGGCAGGTGCAATAGAGCCATCCTTAAACACAACCTGTCCGGATCTGAAATCGGGATATTTAAATTGTTTAGCCGGCGGCAATCTGTCAGCAATTAAGGTTCCTGCCGGAATTAAAAGCACGCTCGAGTCCTGCGCAAAGCAATTCATGGCACAAATAAATGGCAGTATCAGGGCAAAAAAGCTTTTGGGGATCATATGGCATTTGATGATATGGTGAATTTATAATTTGCTGGCTACCAGAACCATTAATTTTCGGGATTAATAGATTATTAATCCATTTAGCATTTCTCCAACCTTAAATTGGGGTATGCATATGAAAAAAACTAACACCCCAATCCACTGGATTGTCACCCTTGCAATCCTCCTCTCAAACATTGCTAACGCTCAGCCAGTAGCTAATAAACAGCAGGCAATTCAACAAAGTATAAAAACGGTCTATCCCACGAAAGACTGGGCGATAGCTGACTTTGTGGTGACTGACCCAAAGTTTGGCGCCAAAGCCAAGCCAGGTTTTGACAACCGGGCCGCCTTCCAGGCTGCTATTGATGCCGCATATAACAGCGGCGGCGGTGTAGTGTATATCCCGGCAGGTAATTATGAGTTCCGTAGTGAGCAAACTGCAACCAAAAGCGTGAGAGTCCGCAAGGGGACCGAGGAAGTAATGAAAGAGTTTGAACACAGGTATGTGCTGAACCTGCCAACAAGTGTGCAGCTCCGGGGGGACTGGGCCAATCCTGACAAAAACAACGGCAGGGTACTGGGAACCATATTGGAAGTACGCGTTGGCAAAAACTCACCCAATTATAACGGAACTGTTGAAAGCTGGTGGAATGATGCACAGGCTGCCAATGCACTGCGCACTACCTATACCAGCATAGCCGACAGATTCATTGATATGAATACAGGAACCGGTGTAACGAATCTTTCAATCTGGTATCCCGAACAGGATATCAATAATATCAAACCATATCCCTGGACATTATTCCAGCCCAACGGCGACTGTGTAACAATTGAAAACGTAACGCTGGTAAACTCTTACAATGGTTTTTATTCCGCTCCCAGTGAATTGCATTATATTTTGAACAGCTATATGACAGCGCTCAGTGCAGGAATAGAAGTGCATGTATGTACTGATATCGGTCGAATTGAAAATGTAAAGATCGATCCAAAATACTGGGCCAATTCAGGGCTTCCTGGTTCGCCTGCGCTTGCAAAGATTACCACTTACACCAAAGCGAATGCCACCGGATTCAATATGCATCGATCAGACTGGGAATATGTATCCAATCTTTATGTGACCGATTATAAGATAGGAATGTGGGTTGGCAGAGAACCCGGTTTCAAGGATACTCCGAATGCCCAGTTTTATGAAATTCACATGAAGAATTGTGATACGGGAATGTATGTACAGGCTGTCAACCCTTATGGTTTATTGATCAGCAATTCAACGTTCGGATCAGAAAAAGGTGGCAAGGCCGTGTATTTCTATAAAGATTTCACTACTTCCGTTCAATTCAATGGTGTAGACTTTACCGGGCCAATTGTTAGCGATGGCAGTGATGGTGTTGTTTCATTTGAAAACTGTACGTTTGGCAACTACAATGATTACGCACTTAAAATAAACAGAGGCAATGTGCTGCTCACCCAGAGCAAATTTCTAAAGCCTGCCGGTCATGTATACCTTGGTCCAGATGTGAATACCATTAAATCAATGAACTCAGGTTATAATGGCAAACTGGAAATTAAAAATGAAAGCAAATCTGCAAAGGTTGATGTCAGGAATGATGCAGCCTATGCGTTTGCCCCGATCCCGAAGAATATAATAACAGATATTAAAGTACATCCGCGACCTGCTTCCAATAAAGTAATAAAGGCAGATCTGCCGAGGGCGACAGGCTTTAACAATGAACAACCAGCAGAAGATGTATCGGCACAATTACAAAAAGCATTGAATGAACTTAAGGCTGCTGGCGGTGGAACATTGTATCTGCCAGGTGGTAGATATCTGGTGAATAATCCCATCAAAGTTCCTGCTGGTGTTGAATTGAGAGGAACATGGGATGTGCAGCACCATACGCAGAGTGGTGGTGTTGGAATATTTACAACATATGCCGGCGGAGCTGCGGGAGAAAAAGGCGCTTCACTTATTCAACTGGCCCAGGGTGCAGGCATAAGAGGATTAACCATCTCGCAAATTAATCTGGCAACTGATGGATTCACTGCTGATAATCCCAGGCCCACACCATTCCTGATACAGGGACAGGGTCCAAATGTGTATATAATAAATATAACGGTGGGGCCTGGCGATAAAGGAATAGACCTTGCCACCTACAATTCAAGCGGACACTATGTTGATTATTTTGCAGGAGTATTGGCAAGAGCAGGTATTTGGGTAGGTGGAGGTGCGCAGGGTGGATTTATCCGGAATA
>JAJKIP010000254.1 GCA_021154405.1 Segetibacter sp.
CTCATTATTATAATAACAAGCGCAATAACCAGCAAAATATGAATTGCTGCGCCGAAATGAAAGGCGAAATAACCGACACTCCAGCCAATGGCTAACAACAGAGCAATGATATAGAGATACTTTCCCATAAGAATTTACATTTGAAGAGATACCGCAGTTTGCCAGATTTGATCCTTTGTTCAGATTAAATACCCTTATGATAATCTATAACCGTATGAAGGACTTTTATTTTTTCAACAATTTTAATTCTTAGGTCCCTATTACGTTTTGTTTTTTTAACCTCAACAAGGGCAATTTTATAATTGTTTAATGCCTCCTGATAATTCCCACTGTTCTCGTTTTCCAACGCTATTGAGTATGATTTTGAAGTCATACTTCTATTTTGGTAAATGAACCTTAGAATAAAGAAGATAACTATAAACAACACAATGCCTGCAATGATGATAAACACTTTGGGGAATTAAAATTTTAAAAAAACTATGATAAAGTTGAATCCTTTTGCAGGTACTATAGTTACAATTTCCTTTAAAAGAATTATATAATTCCCACATCCTCCAGCATGGTTCGTCTTTTGTTCCTTAGTTGCTTGAAGTGGGTAGGGGTAAGGCCTGTAACTTTCTTGAATTGGCTGGAAAGATGTGCTACACTACTGTAGTGCATTTGATAAGCGATTTCAGTGAGGTTAAGCTCATTATATACAAGTAACTCCTTTACACGTTCAATTTTATGGGCAATATAGAATTTTTCAATTGTAGTACCCTGTACTTCCGAAAAGAGGTTGGCAAGGTAAGTATAATCATGGCTCAGTTTATGACTTAAAAACTCAGAAAACTTCATGACCAGGGGTTCTTCTGAATAATGCACAAGTTCAACAATTGCATTTTTTATTTTTTGAATCAAAACGCTTTTTTTGTCATCCATTAGTTCAAGTCCTGATTTCAATAATGCAATTTTAATTTGAGCCAGTTGCTCTTTGGAAATGTTTTCCTGTATTTCTGCTTCGCCTAAATCTACCATCGTATATTGAAATCCGAGCTTTGTGAGTTCTGCCTTCACTACCATTTTGCACCGGATGCAAACCATATTCTTAATATATATTTTCAATAAAGGCTGCTTATTTTAAGAAATTGCGTTTAATTGTAATCAATCGAAGAGAAGGTAACTTAATTCATTGGGAGCAGAAACAAAGCCATACCAAATGTATGCTTATTTATCTGTCTTCCTACAAATAAGCATCAATTCGGTGCGCAAAGCGTGGTCGGAACAGATATTGGAAGGCTGCTCTATTTTAGTATACTTAACATTAAAGAAGAGTAATAGTTCGCTTTTCTAACCCGGTTACCCGGTATGCCTGGCATTTATCATCCTTTCCTTATAAAATACCAGATTGGTGCAGGCTGGCACTCTCCGGATTTGTAATGTGTGAATTATATAACATTATTCAGGGATAGTATAATGGTATTTTACCAAAACTGCCGGAACTTCGTTTGTTGGACTTACGCGATTGACGCAGAAGAAACATTAAATAGGCAGGTTAAACACTGCATTTGCTGATCCACAAGTCTAAACTGGCATATTTCGACCAAATACCTGCAGCAAACTCTTATCCTGGAGTTATCTCAACTTTCATTACTAACAATTTATTTTTTAAACTGTGATTATTATTATTTTATTCCTTATAGCACATTGGTATTTATCTCTTTTTTCTCAGACATTTTTTCAGCACCGTTATGCGGCACACGGAGCATTTACAATGCGCCGGATAAATTCCTGGTTATCGGGATTACTGTGGATTGGCGCTTACTCCTGCCTATACGTTGAATTTGCGCCGTCTTTCTGGTTCTTATTGATATTGCCACTCCATATTGCAATGGGTCCTGTCCATGGCGTGATCATTAACTGGTTTGCCCACAAGTATGGCCATATTAATTATAGGGCAAATAATACGTCCAGAAATCTATTTAAGATCGATTGAATGATGGGAGAAGGTCCTTTGTGTCTTATTTCAACTTAACATCCAGGTACACAGAATGGCGCCCGTAAGTTTTATAAAACGGTTTAAATACCACGTCATCAATTGTGAATTCTAACTGTTGTGGATCACCTTTAATTGACTTGCTTATATCTTCCGCATCCAGGGTTATTGTACGCCAGTCTTTTCTTGCCTCAGACTCCTGTGCCGCCAGCAATATTGGCCCGTAAAACAAACTGGCTATATTTTGCTGGTCCATTACAGGATCAAGGTGAAACTGGAAAGGCATTTTCAACTCTATCATATCGCCATCTTTCCAAAGGCGACTTATCTTCAAATAAGTTCCAGGCCTGGCAATTAGCTTTTGTTCTTTACCGTTGATCTTCACAAAAAATCCTTTCGTAGCCCAGCCCGGCACACGCACATTGATATCAAATTTTCCACTGCCTTTAATTGTCAGTCGCGTGTTATCATCATTCGGAAAATTGGTTGTCTGATCTATTGTTACTTTTCGTTCTGTCCATTCCAGGGTGGAAGGTATATACAGGTTCACATAAAGCGACTGATTATCCCTGCTTCTAAAGTAAATTGAATTCTGGAGCTTGGTGCTGCTTTCAATTGCTGTGCCATTGCAACAGGTAAAGCCTGTCATATCTGGATTGCCAAACTGTTTGATGGATCCTGGCCTTAGTGGTATGTGATAGGTATTGGCCGGAGTATTCTCTGCCACCGAAGCCAGAATATCATTATACAATGCACGCTCATAATAGTCCATTAATTCCGCACGCTGATTATAGAGAAAAAGGTCACTGGTTAATTTCAGCATATTATAGGTAGCGCAGGTTTCATTCTGTCCTCCTGCAGCAAAACCATTTTCATATAATGTTCCTGGCTGACTAACAAAACATTCCGCATTATTAGGGTTACGTGCACCTGCCACCCCTCCAATACTGTACATGTAATCATTGACCATCTTGTACCAGAAATTATCAGCGATCTTATAATATTCCGGGTTATTGGATACCCGATACATTTCTATACTTCCTACGATCTGCGGTATATGCTGATTGGCATGTAATCCACGAAACAGATCTACATTCTTCGCCAGTCCATGAGAATGTGCTGTGTCTCCAAAGAACACTCTTATATTATCAAATAATTTCGCTGTTTTAAGATGTTCTGGTTTACCGGTAAGCCTGTACATACGAGCCATCGCTTCATTCATTCCTCCAAACTCTCCGGCAATGTAGGTGTTCCACATTTTTATTAATGTATCAGTTGGCACTCTGCTTAACCGCGCATACACCCAGTCGCCCATACCGGAAGCTATTGCAAGTGCTTTTTTATTACCGCTCACTTCATACACGTCCATTAAGCCGGCCAATATTTTATGAAGGGTATAATAGGGTGCCCAGATCTGGTTCTTTTGCCCGCCGTATTTGGCTCCCTTTTCTAACATGATAAACTGATCCGGAGGATAGGCACTTATGAATCCTGTTCCCCAATTCCAGTAATCATTACGAATAGTGGTATCACTTAGTTCTGAAGTATAGGCTGCCTTTCCCGGCCCAACCGGCACAGCGGCTGGATCGGATACAGAAGGTCCACCTGCTTCTTTTGCCTTACCTGATAATTGTGATAGATCATAGAGTGTATTAACCATGTACTCCATTTTCTCTGCGAAATTGGCCTGGAGTGTTTTGTCATATCCTGTACCCGCATAAGCCTGTGCAATGGCAGAAAGATAGTGACCAGTAGCGTGACCTCTTAATTTGGTGTCCTTACTGTCCCAGACACCCAGGGGTTTTGCTCCTTCAGGTTGTGGCTGACCAAAAGCATGGCGGAACATATAGAGAAATGAATTGGGATCCGTAGTAGCTAATGTATTTATGAACTTGTTGCGGTTTTCTACAAACTGTGATTCATGGCCATGCAGATCGGTTTTTAAAGTAACCTTTGCCAAATCAAATGTTGCCAGTTTTAGATTTGGCGTTGTTATTTTTTTAGATGGATTTACGATAACAACAGCTTTCGGCTGAAAGTTTGTTCCGGCAACGCGACCAGTAATGGTATAACGTCCGGGTTTAAGAACTTCTTTATTATCGGTAGCTTCAGGCCATAGCACACGCACTTTTGGACCCCTGCCTTTCATTTCTTCTCTGTAAGTTCCCATTACATAAGCTGGTAATCTTGGCAGATTTCCCACTTCTGTTTCAACCTGAACATCGGCTACCTGGACCAAAAAGGAATTATAAAGTTGTGCCTCGGTTGGAGGAAACTGGGGGAGAGGCTCTTCAGCGCGCCTGTTACCTGTTGTATTTACTACACCTTCATTGATGCCTCTCGCTCTAAGCGCATTGCTATATATTCCCGAGATCTGTCTGTTACTTAACGGAATTCGATAAATCCGAAAATCATATAGCAGCGCATTGAGATTGGGATCTCCAGGCATTAACGACTTTCCGATATAAAGCAGTTTATCTGCCTCTTGCTGGCCGAATACTTCTGATAGTTCCGAAGGAATATCTTTCGCTTCAGCAACAGGTTTGCCATTTAAATAGGTAATGATGGATTTTGAAGGTATATCTACTACTATGGCAAGGTGAACCCACTTATTCAATTCGATAGCAGGAGCAACTGCCCCATTTTTATTAGCTTTTTCCGAAGTTATCAGAGCCTGATAGCCTGTCTGGCTACTGGTCCCGGCAGGAGCTGCAAAAAAATGTCTTGTCCCATCTTTTCCGAAGTCAAAAAATCGTTGGCCAGGTTGATTAGAGCGCAGGTAAATCCATCCTGATATACTAAGCGACTCAAGGTCTGTTAAAGCGTCTGCGGGTATGGAAAGAAAGGAATTGTTATCTCCCGTGAGTGATAGAACTTTTCCAAACCGGCTGTCATTTACAAATACCGGTTCAGTGCCTGGGAATCTGGCGTGTAAATTATTGCGGGACCAGTCTTTAAGGTCTCCGTTAAATTGAAAGCGGGCAATCATTCCTGTTTCACCGATGCCATCCAATATCTGATCTCCACCTTGTGCCTGAACGGAGCCAGAGCTCTCGGTCAATACAGTAACAAACAGAGCGATTTGCACGAATACCTTGTACATTTTAGGGGATGATTTTAAGGACGTAAACTAGGTAGAATGCAGTTGGTTTTATAAGTAGATTTTACCTAAAAATCAACTGATTTTAACAGGTATCCTTGTCCCTTATTTATACGCAATTGCAGCACTTGTAGGTCCTGCCAAAGGCAACAATGAAGTTGATTTGAAACCAACTTGCCTGGCCCACTTACTAAAATCAGCAAGAGTGTAATCAAACCCTGATCCTGTTTCTATAAGCATGTTGAGACTCATCATCATACCGAATACATTTTGTTTTCTCTCATCATCGATTACATTCTCAATGGCTATAAATGCTCCACCTTCAGGCAATGCCTTATAGGCTTTTTTCATGAGCATTAGTTTGGTTTCTTCATCCCAATCATGTAAAATATTTCCCATTGTGATAATATCTGCTTTGGGAAATTCGTCCTTGAAGAAATCACCATCCGCAACCTTAACC
>JAJKIP010000255.1 GCA_021154405.1 Segetibacter sp.
GCGCACTGATCTGGATCCTCTGATTAATATGGATGGCGTAGCGCCGGGCTTGCTGTTACCGCCATTCTTCTGAATATCGATTCCGGCTCCCTGTCCCTGTAGTGCCTGCGTAAGATTAGCAGAAGGAATATCTTTAATTGCTTTTTCACTGATGGAAACAATAGCACCAGTTACATCTGATTTTTTTCTTGTACCATAACCTACAACCACTACCTGGTCCAGCTGATTCCTGTTTTCCAGTAACTGAATGGAATAATTATCCAGGTCAGTGGCTCCCAGTTTTATTTCCCGGCTGATATAACCAATATAGGAAATTTCCAGTACGCTATTGGATGGAGCAGCAATCTGAAAGGATCCATCGGACTGGGTGGTTGTTCCAGTAGAACTTCCTTTCAATTTGATGGAAACTCCGGTTAATGGTTCTCCGGATTGGGCAATTACAAATCCTTTTACGGTAACTGTATTTTGTGCAAAACAAAAATTAAAAGGGAGGGTCAGGCAAAGCAACAGGATTGCTTTACGAAAGTATAGTTCTTTCATAAATAACACGCTAAAAGTTAAATGTGGCAGAATAAATAAACCTCACACAAGTAAATGTAATTACCAGCGGAATTTATTCATGCTATCAGCAAAGCATTCAACAATCTTAGCATGGAAATGAAAGACCAAAACTGTTATTACTAATCTATTATTCTCTCAGCAATGCAGTCGCACACCAGAGTAAAGGAGCCTGTCCATGCAGGTCACCAATATTTCTTTTCCGATCCAAATAATACTGGCGGTCATTTTTCTTATTGGTGCCTTCGCAGACCTCGCGGATATCATTGTTCTCATCAATGTAAGTGATCAATTTCAGCCAGGCCTTGCGCGCAGCAGGTGCGTAGGCTTTTTTATCCAGCCAGCCGTTTTTCACGCCAGTGATAAAAGCAAAGGTGAACATACCGGTGCAGGATGTTTCAGGCCAGGAAGCAGGATCATCAATCAACTGCCGCCACATACCATCTTCAGCCTGGTATTTCAGCAGGGAAGCCATCATGCTTTTATATCCTTTCATGATGCGATCACGATTGGGATTATTCTTTGGAAGAGATCGAAGTAACTCACTCATGCCAGCAGCCATCCAGCCATCACCTCGGCCCCAGAAGAATGGAACATCAGGAGCATGATAAAACAATCCATTCGGCATTTGTAAGGAATCAAGATAGAGTACCATTTCTCTGGCAGCCCTGTTGATATAAGCTGTATCTCCTGTGGCCCTGTAAGCCTGCGCCTGTACTGCAGTAATCATAAACATATCATCGATCCACATCCTGGTATGCCAGGAAAGTCCTCTGTTGTAGTAATCCCAGGCTGCTGGCGTGGCCCGGGAACCTTCTGGTTTACCCCATTGCCTGTCGGCCATATTTTTGCCAATAGCAAGGTACCGCTGATCTTTTGTCTGTATATATAATTCCAACGGAACAGCCCCAAATACGGTAGCATCTACATGTTCTGGTTTAGGGATCAGGGTATCGCTGGTCCCAAGCAATGGCTGAAAACGATCAACCAGTTCCTTCACTAATGCCTTATCCTTTGTCTGTTTTGCAAAGGTCAATGCACCATACCAGGTACATGTTTCCGGATACGTGATCGATCTCGGAGGTGTGGGCCTGTTGAAATTAGTATGCGGAGTGGCTACAAAATGTTCTGCTATCTTATTTCCAATTTCCTGCGGTGTGCTTCCCTTCGGAAAATTCTTCAGGTCGCCATTACCCTGTGCGCTGACAGAAGATTGAAAAATGAAATAAAGGATTGTAATTGATAAAAGATTCCTGATCATATAGTGCATGTTATAGTCTGATTGAATATTAAAAAGTCGAGGATATAGAAGAAGAGGAAGATTCAACCGGTTTTATCTTCCCTGTTTTGTTCTTTGTCAGTTTAACATTCTTACTCTCTGTACCTTCAATCTTTACAAAGCATTCGGCATTACCCAACACAATATTATTGCTGATCACGGCGTCTGCTACATTCTCCAGCCGGATAATAGCTTCGGATCCTGTGGTTGCGGGAATTTTCCAACCTGTTATTTCAATGTCCTTTCCATCTTCACATACAAAGGCAGGACGCAGATCGTTCTGTTTTATACGGAAGCTGATATTTTTTAGCTTCAATCCGTTAACATGTCTTGCCCAGACACCATAAGCAGGTATGATTGGTCCAAAGGTCTTTACTTCCGGGTACTGATCAATAGCTTCAGGCACCACCTGCCTGGCCTGATTCGCGGTTCCGGTACCGAGAAGATCAATTTGAATATTCTCAAGCGTAAGATCAGTAATATAATGACCGGGAACACCTGTTATTAAAATCCCCGAGGGAGGTTTTAATTGTGCACTGTCTGCCGCCTTTGCCTTTACGTTCCGGATCACCACATTATCCAATGTGCCGGTGGGCTGCTTCTCATCCTTTCCCTTTCGGAATACGTTCAATCTGGATCCAAGTCTTATCAGGATGGGAGTTTTAACTTCTACCATTATTATATCAGATATCAACACATTGCGAAGATGCGCCCCATCTACCGTGAGAAGTTTAATGCCGCCATTATTGGTATTATAAATATAGCAATCGGAAATTGTTATATTTTCAAAAGGAGCCATGGATTCAGTACCCATCTTGATGGCACCATGCCCGCTTTTTAACCGCATACCGGTAACAACAATACCCGAGCAGGCCATTTTGCTGGAAGTGGTTTTAAAACAGAGTGCATCATCGCCACTTTCAATATCACAATCTTTGATGTGCACATCCTGGCAGCCATCTATATCCATTCCATCATTATGGGCAACACCATGACTGATGATCTTTACTTTCTCTATCTTAACATTTTTACACTGAAAATAATGAGAGGTCCATGCGGCGGCATATAATAAAGTAACTCCGCTCACATTTACTTTTTCACACCTGACCAGGCGAAGCAAAAAGGGACGACGGCCCCACCGTTGCCCTTCGGGTCTTGTATCTGTCTGTATTTGTTGAGCTTTTAGTTTTGACCCCTGTCCGTCAATTGCTCCTTCTCCCGTAATGCCAATATTTTTTGCGTCAACCGCTACCAGCAATGCCCAGCCCACATCCACACCAAGGCCATCTGTAAATGGATCGATATTCTGGTAATCTTCAGTGTTGGTGCTTCCTAATAATAATGCGTCTTTGTTTAATTGAATTGTTACTCCATCTTTTATTATTATTGTCCCGGAAAGATATTTACCGGCCGGGAATAGTACTCTTCCTCCACCTTTGCTATGACAATCATCAATGGCCTTCTGGATAAAAGTGGTATTCAATGTGATCCCATCACCTTTTGCTCCATACCTTGTAATATCGAAATCCGTTGCATTTATGGCAACGGATAACAATAGCACTGAAACAAATAAAAATTGCTTTCGCATATTACCAGGAATGATCAATCTAATGCACCTGTCTTCATTTTATCTGTTGCTGAAGCCGCGCTGTTTTGTACTTTTCCCTGCACCACTACTTTTACAACAGTAGCCATGGGGTCAATCGCTTTTACAGGCAATTTAATTACCAGGCCATCATTTCCTGCCTGTGTTTTCAGGGGCGCTTTATTTGCCAGTAATGAAGCAGATAATACTTTATTTTTCAAACCCTGAATGACCAGTTGCCCATCTGCTGGCCAGTTGAACACCGAGAAATATAGAATGGTGTTTTTGCCGCTTGCCTTTTGTGTACAGCGTCCCCAGGTGAATAAGCCGAATGGACTTGCCTTTGTATCATAGATGGCCTCTCCGTTCACCTTCATCCATTTGCCCATTCCTTTCAGCAGATCGATGCTTTCCTGAGGAAAGGTCCCGTCTGCTTTTGGTCCTACATTTATTAAATAGTTACCACCCTTTGATGCAATATCAACCAGATTGTGCACCAGAGTTTCTTCGCTTTTCCAGTTATTCGCCCAGCTTTTATACCCCCATGTCTCATTCATGGTCATACAGGTTTCCCAGTCCTTGCCATCCAGCTCGCTGAGATTGGGTATTCTTTGCTCGGGTGTTTTAAAATCGCCGGGGAAATTTGGTCTTTTCAATCGATCATTTGTAATAAGATTGGGATGTAATTTTACTTCCGCATCTAGCTTTTCTGCAAACTCATCGGTCATACCGGTTGGAGTATCCCACCAAAGAATGGAGACATCGCCATAATTAGTCAACAATTCTTTTACCTGTGGCACTGCTACATCATCAATATACTGAGCCATCGTCTTTGTTTCCTGTGCGGGGTCCCAATGGCCATCGTGTGCAGCAGTATAGGCATCAATTGCCGCGGAATCAGGATTGGCCCAGCCTTCAGAAGCTACTTTTCTTGAAGCAGCACCACCAGGATTATTCCAGTCCTGTGCCTGTGAATAATAAAATCCCAATTTTATTCCCTGCTTCCTGCAGGCTTCAGCCAGTGGCTTCAATAGATCTTTATGATAGGGAGTAGCATCCACCATATCCCATTTGGAAGCTTTGCTATCAAACAAAGCAAATCCATCATGGTGTTTGGCAGTGATCACAATATATTTCATACCTGCATCCTTTGCCATTTTTACCCAGGCATACGGATCATATTTCACCGGATTGAATTGCTTCGCAAATTGCTGATATTCGGCAACCGGTATCTTGCCACGGTTCATGATCCATTCTCCGATGCGCTGGATCTTTTGCCCCTTATAAACGCCAGCCGGTACGGCGTATACACCCCAATGGATGAACATGCCAAAGCGAGCTTCGCGCCACCATTCCATACGGTCAGGTTTGGCACTGGTCTGCGCTGAAAGATTAAATACGAGCAAGGTGGAAATAGCTATGAAGAGAATGTTTTTTTTCATACGACAGTAGGTAATAAGTTATCTCAATTTACTGCAACTAACCAATAATTATCCCTGTATGGGTTCAGCAAAATCACTATTTATTCAACTATTTTGGCAGTCGCCAAATGGCATTCATTTCCGCACTTTCCGCCGTGGTTCACGCGCGCTCATTCGCGCGCCTCAC
>JAJKIP010000256.1 GCA_021154405.1 Segetibacter sp.
AATAAGAATGAAAATATGGAGGATTATGGTGAAGTAGATTCAACTTCTACGTTGACCCTCCCCGATCCTTCCGATCCTGCCGAAAAAGCAAGAATGCTTATCTATGCTCAACATTATTTCCGTAAAAGCCATGAGCTTGCAGACCTGGTAGAGAAAGAATTTGTTTCAACAGGCCGCATAAGTCGTGGGGTGCAGCAGCGAAACAATAAAGGCATCTGGGTGCTGCAGGCTACAGGAATGCCAAGCATACTTGTGGAAATTGGATTTATTACTAATAAGGACGAAGAAAAATACATCAATAGTGATGAAGGGCAGGATGAAATTGTGGGCAATCTGGTCAATGCCTTCAGAGCATATAAGGAAAAGATAGAGTCGAAATCGATCAGTACCTCACCTTAATATTGATAAATTAAATAATTGTAAAGAAGCTAAGGCCATCCGCTCCGCAGATGGCCTTTTATTTTACCGAATGGAAATGGGCATGCCAATTACTATTGCTTAATTCTCAGTTATTTTGGTTAATTTGGCGCTTTCGAAAAGACCGGACTAAATGAAGATTAACAACGAAACCAAGGTCGGGCTTCTCTCAATTCTTGCCCTGGCGCTGCTACTACTGGGATTTAATTACCTTAAGGGGAAGGACATTTTTAACGGTTCTACCAAGATCCACGCCATTTTTGACAAGTTGGGCCCGCTTGAAAAATCCAACCTCGTTAAGATTAATGGTGTTTCCATAGGTACCGTTTATGATATTGAACCTACCGATAAGGATATCAGTCGGGTTGATGTTACCATCAGTCTTAGCCGTAAAATCAATATTCCCGATAATTCAATTGCCTATATTTCCCCGGGTCTTGTTGGTTCCTCAACCATAATAATTGAAAAAGGTAATTCTGCAAAATACCTGGGCAATGGTGATACTTTGAGCACACGCGTGGACAATGGCATTTTTGGCGATCTGTCTTCGCAGGTAAGCCCTACCCTTGTAAAGATCCGGTCAAGCCTTGATTCTTTGAACGCCGTTTTTACCAATATCAATAAATTGTTTGATGCAGGAGCAAAAGCCAATCTTCAGCAAACAATTGCCAACCTTAGCATGGCCAGCAATAACCTGAATAAGATGGTGGATATGCAACACGGTCCTTTGGCATCCACATTAAATAATGTGAATGATATTACCGCCAATTTCAAGAAGAATAATGATAGCGTTACCGCTATTCTCAGTAATACCCGGAAATTCACACAACGATTATCTCAACTTGAATTGGAACAAACAATGGATACATTGCAGGTGGCCATTTCCCGGATGAAATCCGCTATTGCAAAAATATCCAGTCCTGAAGGTACCCTTGGCGCCCTGATCAATGATCGTGGCCTCTACAATAAAATTCATGATGTTGTATTAAGCGCAGAAATTCTGCTGGACGATCTGAGGGCACATCCAAAACGCTACGTTAATATTTCTGTGTTTGGCAAAAAAGACAAAGACGGGGCTTTAACTTCGCCCTCGGTTAAAGATTCCGTGCCAAAATAGCCTGATGAATTACGGAAAGAAACTTTTTAGTCTATTAGTTTTTTTATTACCTGTCCTTCTCGTAAAGGCACAGATAACTACTACTCCAAATAATCCACAGGATTCTTCCAAACGTGTTCAGATCCTTAATTATACCCGGCAACTCACCTTTAAGACAATAGATGATACTACCAAGCTCACCATTATTGTAGGTACAGTGAAAATGCGTCAGGGCACCAGTTTATTTTACTGTGATAGCTGTGTGATCAATAATAATACTAATGTTTTTGAAGCCTGGGGAAATGTTCATATCAATGATTCGGATACCACAGATATATGGTCAAATCATCTACGATACCTCAGTAAAGAAAAACTTGCCTATTTAGACGGTAATGTTAGAATGTCTGATGGGAAAGCAACTCTGACTACTCCGGACCTGGAGTACAATATGGAAACCAATATTGGCACCTATACACATGGAGGAAAGGTTGTCAATAAAAAGACTGTTCTTACCAGCCAGGAAGGGCAATATTTTGCGGACCTGAAAGATGTTTACTTCAGAAAAAATGTATTGCTGAAAGACCCGGCTTACACCATTAAAACAGACTCCCTTCTTTATAATTCCGGCACTCAAACCACAAAGTTCATTTCCCAGACAACTATAATAGATAGCAGCGGCAGAACCATTAGAACAAAGGATGGTTTTTATAACCAGCAGACTGGCAAAGCAGAATTCGGGCAAAGACCGGAGATCATAGATGGTGATATATCGATCAGGGGAAATTCAGTAAGGTTTGACGACAGCACCGGCATTTACGTGGCAGAAGGGAATGCGATCGTTGTAAATAAAAAAGACGGTACTACCCTAATTGGAGGGATCATTATTCAAAATAAAAATACCAATGCCGTCCTTGCCACCCGAAAGCCACTCATGATCATTAAACAGGATAATGATTCAACCTTTATTACTGCGGACACACTGTTTTCAGCCCGATTGACAGATCGTTTCGGCAATAAGGATAGCATTGTTGTGGATAGTGTTAAGGGTAAAAAGATCGCAGCCATTAATGAAAAGGACAGCACCAATCGCTATTTTGAAGGCTACCGGAATGTGAGAATATTCAATGATTCCCTGCAGGCAGCAGGTGACAGCATGTTTTATTCGTTTAAGGATTCCATATTCCGGCTTTACCAGGATCCTGTTGTTTGGGCAAATAATAGCCAAATCACGGGTGATACCATTCTCCTGTTTACAAAGAACAAAAAGGCTGATAAGGTACAGGCTTTTGAGAATGGTTTCATGATAAATGAAGTGCAGAAAGATGTTTACAACCAGATCAAATCTACCCGGATCGACGGCTGGTTTATTGATGGAAATATCGATTCCGTACGGGCAAGAGGCCTGGCAGAATGCATCTATTATATTCAGGATGATGACAGCGCCTTCACGGGAGTCAATCAATCCAAATCTGACCTCATCGATATCTATTTTGCTGAAAAGGCATTGAACAAAGTTGTATTCCGGAGTGAAGTAACCGGCACTCTCTGGCCTATGAAGCAGAAAAGTCCATCTGAAATGATATTGCCCAATTTCCGCTGGCAGGAAGAACGCAGGCCTAAAAGCAAGTTCGAGATGTACGAATAAGCTTTCGGGCAACCGGAAAATGGTAAAATATTTCCAATACCCCGCAAGCAATTTGTAGTTATAAGGCCGGCTTTATATTCTACTTAACTACACTTTTGCATTTTATTTAAACTTTACTGGCACTCTTTTTCGTTAGACTGTGTAAATAAATTCACCATGAAGAAGATCCTCTTTGCCTTGCTCTTCTCTGCCGCTGTTCTATTAATGCACTCTGCCTCTGCCCAGGAATATAAAAACGCCCTCGGTGTCAGGTTAAGCAGCAGTGCCGCTATGGTAAATAATTCCATTTCATTAAAACATTTTCTCAATGAGAAATCAGCAATTGAAGCGCTTTTCTCATTCGGAGATCCTTTATCACTCGGCGCACTTTATGAGGTTCACAAGCCATTCAGTGCAGCAGGCATAACATGGTTCTATGGTGGAGGTGGATATGTAGGTTTTATAAAAGAGTATAATGTTAATAAAAACAAAAACGAAACCAATGTGAACTTTGGAGGAATGGGAGTTCTTGGTCTGGATTATAAATTCGTCAATCTTCCGTTGAATCTTTCGCTCGACTGGAAACCGGAATTAAATATCGTTAGCGATATCAATTTCGAACCGGCAGCGATAGGATTTACGGCAAGATTTACTTTCTGATAGAACCTTGATGTTGAGAAACTGATAAGACCTCAATATTGAGCAATCAAAGGGTGTCCAAGGGACGCCCTTTTTTATTTGTTGGTGAATCCACTTCTTTTCCACATATTGCAGCCTTTCTGCAAATATTTTCGGGTTTGTGCGTTTTTGTGCAGGAATTTACCCTATATTTACTGCTTCCAAAACTTACCAATGCTTAAGAAAGAAAGGCAGGCATACATACTGCACCAGGTAAACCTTCATAACAAGGTTTTATCCTCCACGCTAAGTCATGAGATCAATGTATCTGAAGATACAATCCGTCGTGACCTCCAGGAATTATCTGAAGAAGGCAAAATCATAAAAGTGCATGGCGGCGCATTATCACACTCATTCAGCCAGGTATCTTTTCCCCAGGGTGGTGTCTATTCTCAAAATCAGAAACAGATCATTGCAGAAAAGGCGATCAGCCTCATCAGCAACGGCATGTTCATTCTGACAAGCGGAGGCACCACAATCCTGGAGATGGCAAGGCTGCTGCCTCCGCAATTAAAAGCCACCTTCATTTCAGGAAGTATCGCAGCCATCCTGGAATACATTCATCATCCCAACATTGAAGTGATCCTGATTGGAGACAAGATCTCCAAGAGCTCCAAGATCACGGTAGGTGCCGAAGCAATTGCCAAGATCAAACAGATCCGGGCTGATATCTGCTTCCTGGGCACCAACGCCATCGATTTGCAGCATGGCATTACCGATAATGACTGGGAAGTTGTACAATTAAAAAAGGCAATGATAGAATCATCTCAAAAGATCGTTTGCCTGACCATCGCAGAGAAAATCAACACATTTCAACCAATCAAGATCGGAGATCTTGATCAGATCGACATCCTTATCACTGAACTTTCACCAGATCATCCGTCTTTAAAACCCTATGTAGACGCTGGAATACAAGTTATTTAAGCCGTACCCTACTATTGAAAAACGGCAATGAATTTAATTTTCGATTCAATTAAAGCTAAAATTGTTATGAGAAAAGTATTCGGCTCTGCATGCCTGATTCTTGGAATGCTATTGTCTCTTTCCGGCTATGCCCAGGAAAGAACAATTTCCGGTGAGGTCACCGGTGATGGCCTTGCACCTCTATCAGGTGTTACTGTAGCCCTGAAGGGCACCAGTAAAAGCACTGTAACCAACGAACAGGGAAAATTTTCCATTTCGGCAAGTACAGGGCAAACCCTCAGCTTTACTTATGTAGGTTATGCTGGAAGGGATGTGGTTATTGGCGCAGGTAATAATGTGTCAGTAAATCTTACTCAATCATCAGCAAACACATTACAGGACATTGTGGTTGTTGGTTACGGTACCCAGAAAAAAGGTAACCTTACTGGAGCCGTTTCAACAGTTGATGTCAACAAAACATTAAAAGGAAGAGCGATACCAGATGTGGGAAGGGGTTTGCAAGGTGCAGCTTCCGGACTTAGTGTGATTATTCCAAGTGGAGAAGTGGGATCTGACCCTATTATCAAGATAAGAGGTCAATTGGGATCACTTAATGGAGGAAGCTCTCCGTTGATTTTATTGGACAATGTTGAAATCCCAAGCATACAGATCGTCAATCCCAATGATATCGCTTCTATTACAGTATTGAAAGATGCAGCTTCTGCATCAATTTACGGTTCAAAAGCTTCTTTTGGTGTGATATTGATCACTACAAAGAAGGGGTCAGGCACTGGTAAACCTAATATCAATTATTCCAACAATTTTTCCATGCAGAATATATGGAAAGACTTTAAGATGGCAGATGTGAATGGTTTGCGATATACAGTAGATGCAGCAGAAAGGATTGGAACATTCACACCTACCGGTGCATTTTACTATGTAGACCGGGCCAGCTATAACAGAGCTGTTGAATGGAAGCAGAAATATGGAAATACCATTGGGCCAAATCATCCTACGGTTTTTGGAAGGGATTGGTATGTGCAAGGCGCCACCAATCAGAAAATGGGTGTGAGAACCTATGATCCCTATGATTATATTATAAAGGAGTGGCCACTTACACAACAGCATGATCTTTCGGTGGGATATACCCAGGGCAAAACTTCTTATAATGTTAGTCTGGGCTTACTTGACCAGAGCGGAATGACGAAACCGGCAAAAAAGGATCAGTTCACACGGTACAATGCTTCCATGCGAATATCTAGTGAGCTAAGCAAATATGTTACTCTCCGTGCAGGTGCACTTTATTCAAGAAGGAATAAAGAATACGCTTACGCCACCAATTCAACATCAGCTGATCCCTGGCTGTATTTATACAGATGGAGTTCATTATATCCATTCGGCAAGGATGAAAACGGAGATGATATTCGCAGCCCTGCGGGTGAAATAGCAAACTCAAATACGGCAAATATTCTGGATAATTATTCCAACGTAAATCTTGGGACCACTGTAAATATTACCAATCATTGGAAAGTAGATTTCGATTATACTTTTTCCAACCAGGATGAAACCTGGGAAAGGCCCGGAACAAGATTTACATTAAGGAACTCCTGGGTAGCGCCTGTGGCTCGGTTAGACGCCAGTGGTGCTCCTGTTTATGTAGATAAAGAAGGGAAAGTAGTTAGCAGTACAACTCCAGGTGCTATGACTGCTTATGACCTGTTGAAAGAAACCTACACCGCATTAGGTACAAATCCTGATCATTTTGCACGCACGGTCGGCAATTTTTTCAGTCACACAATAAATGCCTACACTAGTTATGATCTGAATTTAAAGGAAGATCATGCGTTTAAATTTATACTGGGAGTTAATCGCGTAACGGCAACTACAGAATCGCAATCGTCTCAGGTAACTAATTTAACAGATATCAATAACCCTCAGTTTAACTTTGGTACCGGAACTCAAACTATTAGTGGAGATAAGGCATGGGAATCTCAACTTGGATATTTCGGACGCATTAACTATGCGTTCCAGAATAAATATTTAATTGAAGGTAACCTGCGTTATGATGGCTCTTCCAAATTCCCGGAAGCTTTATGGTGGAGATGGTACCCTTCTTTTTCTGCAGGTTGGGTAGCAACAGAAGAAAAATGGATGCAATGGGTAACGCCTTATGTTAATGCACTTAAAGTAAGAGCATCATGGGGCTCTATTGGTGATCAGAGTGTACCTAATAATTTATATATTTCAACTCTGCCCGGTAATACATCTGCACCAATCTATCAGAATACCTGGATTGGGGGAAATGGAGCAAGGGCAAATTTTGTAGGAACTCCGCGTGCAATATCTTCTGATATACAATGGCAGGATATTATAACCAAGAACATTGGTGTTGATCTTAGCATCTTAAAAAGCAAGATCAATGTTTCTTTTGACCTCTTCTCAAGAGATACCAAAAACATGATCGTACCTCAGGAAGGTATTCCATTAACATTTGGAGCGAATGCGCCATTGGGGAATTACGGTGCCCTGCGCACCAAGGGTTGGGAATTGACAGTAGACTTTAACCACACATTCGACAATGGCATACGAATTACGGCAAGAGGTAATCTTTCGGATGCTAAAAGCATCATAACTTCTTATGGCTCCGGAACAACAGTTACAAGCAACTATAACGGTAAAACCGTTGGTGAAATATGGGGTTACCGTACGGACAGGTTGTATCAAAACGGTGATTTTGTGCTGGATGCCAACGGTAAACCTATTTCAATAAATTTAACACCTGCTGAAAGCGCACTCTATGGTAAAGCCATAAATGGCCCATTGGCCTATCTATTGAAAACTGTTGATGGTAAAAAACCAGTTTATCAGCCATTTCTGCAAACCTCCTCAAACTTTAGATTTGGGCCCGGTGATGTTAAGTTCAAAGATTTAAATGGTGATGGTGAAATAAATAACGGAAAGAACACTTTAGCTGATCATGGAGACCTGGAAAAAATTGGTAACTCAACTCCCCGTTATGAGTATGGATTTCGGATCGGCGCTGATTGGAAAGGTTTTGATGTCAGTGTCTTTATCCAGGGAGTAGGGAGCCGTCAGGTATGGGGCAATGGGTTCCTGGCAATTCCCGGATTCAACTCTGGAGATGGTGCCATGCCAGAAGCTATTGCCAGTAATTACTGGAATCCAGATCACATGGAGGCGTTCTACCCTGCCGCTTACAACAATGGCGGTAGCAATGCTGCCAACAACTTGCAGATACAGGACCGTTATCTACTGAATATGGCTTATATCCGATTAAAGAATATTACAGTTGGTTATACCATACCTCAATCAGTGATCAGCAGGCTCAAGATCACATCTGTAAGGGCCTATGTAGGTGCTGAAAATATAATTACCTGGGACCATTTACGTGACCTTCCGATTGATCCGGAATATATAGACGGCTATTCTATGTGGAGCAACAGTAACTATAATTCGGGTCGTACAGGAACAGCTATTCCCGCTTTCAAGAGTGTTTCGATTGGTTTACAAGTTAATTTTTAAAAATTACTACGATGAAATATTTTAAATTTTTATATAGCCTGCTGGCCATTTTATTCTTCCTCTCCTGCAGTAAAAAGGTGTTGGACCGGCCACCGCTTACAAGTTATGTTGATGCCGAGTTTTGGAGAAATGAAGATGATCTCCGTATGTATGCAAACGCGTTCTATCCCAATTATTTTAACGGATATAATACAAGCTTTACGGTAGACTATACGCCTGTTAGGGGATATACATTCAACGATGATCTTACAGGAAAGAATGTTCAGTCAAATTTCGAAAGTACCGTGCCTACTTCCAGAGGGTCTGCGTCTGAAACGGCTGACTGGTTAGGGCAGTATTCAGGACCCACCTGGGACTTTGCATGGGTGCGAAAAGCAAATGTGATGATAGACAGACTCGACAATGTAATGAAACCAAAAATTTCCGACGCTGCTTACAAGCACTGGATGGCTGTTGCCAGATTCTTTAGGGCATATGAATATAGTCGCCTGGTTAGTGTGTTTGGAGATGTTCCTTACTTCGACCAGGTTGTATCAAATCTCGACCTGCCTACCTTATATAAGGACAGGGACAACAGGGGTGTTGTAATGGATAAGGTATACGATGATTTGAAATATGTGCTTGCTAATATCAGGGATAACGACGGAACACAATTCCTGAATAAATATATTGCCGCTGCCTTTATTTCTCGCTTTATGCTGTTTGAAGGCACATTTGAACATTATCATGGTTTAGATGCAACAAGGGCCAAGAAATACCTGGAATTTTCTGTAGAAGCTGCCAATATTGTAATGACCAGCAATAAATACAATTTTTCCCGTGATTTTAAATCACTGTTTTCTTCTGAAAGCCTGGCAGGACATCCGGAAGTACTTCTTTACAGGGTGTATGATCCGGCACTCACCATTACTCACGCAATTGGTTCCTATCAAAATGGAACTGAAGTGGTAGGTGTGGATGCAAACCTGGTTTTGATCAAGTCCTTCCTTGCAAATGATGGAAAAGTTTGGCAGAATTCTTCCGTTCCTAACGCCAGCAGCTTCTACATTGCTGACCTGGTGAAAACAAGGGATCCCCGTTTTGAAGCCTCATTCATTGATAAAGTAAATGGCGCTTCTGCTACCCTCCTTTATGGATTCAAATTCGCATCAAGAGAGGCAATTACCTATATCGGAAAATCCTATCCTCCAGCCTGGGGAAGTAGTACCAACACCAGTGACGCGCCTGTAATGCGACTTGCAGAGGTTGTCCTGAACTGGATCGAGGCCAAGGCAGTACTGGCTCAGTATTACGGTGGCGCTGCTGTTACGCAGGCTGATCTGGACAAATCTGTTAACGCAATCCGAAACCGTCCGCTGGATGCAGCAGCTATTGCAAAAGGAGTTGTGAAAACAGCACCGCTACAGTTGGCCGCATTACCTGTTGACCCTACAAAAGATGTGGATGTTCCTGACCTGATCTGGGAGATACGCCGTGAACGAAGAATGGAATTTGTGTTTGAGCATACACGGTTATTAGATCTGAAGAGATGGAAAAAACTCAGCAATATGGACTTTAGCACTAATCCTGATTATTTGCTTGGACCCTGGGTAAACCTTCAGACAGAATTACCCAGCCTCCTGACTACTGCTAATATTGGTACTGTAAAAGTTAAAAAAGTAGACGGGACCATAGTAACATGGAATGGTTCTAATGCTGCTTCCATGACAGGTTTCTATATGGTTACAAATGGTCAAAACAGAAATGCCTTTACTGACAAGTCTTACCTGTCGCCAGTTGGTCAGGCCCAAATTAGTCAATATGCCGACATGGGTTTCAAGCTTACGCAAACCAAGGGCTGGTGATAAACAAACAGTTCTTTTAAATTTAAATAATATTCATCTATCAGGAAGCTGTCCGCGTTGCGGACAGCTTCTTATTTTTACCGGGACTTTCATCGAATGATAAAAAAAATTCTTTTACTGGTTATTGTATCTGCAATCGCATTACCTTATGCATATGGCCAGGAAGCACTCAAATTTGCACATGTTTCAGATACGCATATCGGAAGCAATAATGCAGATATGGATCTCAGACGAACCGTACAGGACATTAACAATGACCCTACCCTGCAGTTTGTTGTGATCTCAGGAGATATTACCGAATTTGGAGCCGATGCTGAAATAAAATTGGCCAAACAAATCCTGGATAGCCTGAACAAACCCTGGTATATCATTCCCGGTAATCATGATGGAAACTGGTCTGAAAGCGGTGCCAATACTTTTAAGCGGGTATTTGGAAATGAAACCTTCTATTTCAAAGCAGGAAAGTATGTTTTTTTGGGAACAAGCTGTGGACCCAATATGCGTATGGGACCCGGACAGATCCCTCGTGAAAATATTGAATGGCTCGATTCAGTTTTGAAAACCATCCCTGACAATACACCCATCATCTTCGTCAATCATTATCCAATGGACGCTGGCCTCAATAACTGGTTTGAGGCACTGGACAGGTTAAAGACAAAGAACATTCAGTTGATCCTTTGTGGTCATGGGCATAGCAATCACCAGCTAAATTTTGAAGGGATCCCCGGCATTATGGGAAGATCTAACCTGCGTGCAAAAGCTGAGTTTGGTGGCTATAATATTGTTA
This sequence comes from Segetibacter sp., assembly GCA_021154405.1. Lineage (GTDB taxonomy): Bacteria > Bacteroidota > Bacteroidia > Chitinophagales > Chitinophagaceae > JAJKIP01. Next base: position 10,893 of record JAJKIP010000256.1, read on the forward strand.
CCATTAAGGATGATAGCGTCACTTACGCTGAAAGAACTCCCGGAGTGGAAACGAAACCAGTCTGGGCCAGGGTAGTATTGAAGAATCTTGATTTCCCACATTCCCAAAAGATATATCCTCACCCCACCTATACCGTGAATGATAGTTTCCCTGGAGTCAGGGAAAAATGGAATTACCAGAGCAATAGTGATATTGGTTCAGGAACTGCACTCAATAAGGATCTGATTTTTACAACCAATACTAACGGTGAGATCCTTGCCATCAATAAAAGTAACGGTAAACCGAAATGGAAATATCAAACAGGCGGAAAGATCTATTCAATTCCCGCGGTAAATGATGCAATGGTAATAGCTGGTTCTTCCGATTCCTGTATTTATGCGCTATCTGTAAAGAATGGTAAACTGTTGTGGAAAATGAAAACAGGAAGTGCAGTGCTGGGTAATCCGGTGATTGATCAGCAGTTTGTATTTATAGGATCTTCAGATGGACATTTCAGAGCAATTCAAATGAAGGATGGATCCCTGAAATGGGAATTCAGCGGAGTGAAAGGATTCGTGGTTACCAAACCGCTTATTTACGATAACAGGATCTATTTCGGATGCTGGAATAATGATTTTTATTGCCTGGATTTGAATAACGGTAGCCTTGTATGGAAATGGAATAATGGAAGCGGAAACAGGATGTTTTCTCCTGCAGCTGTATTTCCAGTTGCAACGAACCACAGGATATATATCGTGGCTCCTGACCGCTACATGACTGCTTTTAATGCCAATACCGGAGATATTATCTGGAGAAAACAAATGCCGGATATCAGAGTCAGAGAGTCAATAGGTTTGTCGGCCGACAGCACACTGGTTTTTGCAAAAACGATG
>JAJKIP010000257.1 GCA_021154405.1 Segetibacter sp.
GAGGTAACGAGTAGAAAGATATCAGTTGAACAGCAAATGGATAGAGAATATACAGCAGGATTTTTTAGTGGTGGGGATGGATATACATTTGTTACAGCTGATGATAACCTGGCTTCTTCTTCGATCTCTGTGCTGGATTACCTCCAGGGAAAGGTAGCGGGCTTACAAATATCTACCTCCGGTCCCAGCGGAGGAACATTGTCCTGGCGAGGTGGCACACCTGCCCTTTTTCTGAACGAAATGAATGCTGATGTGAGTCTCATCCAATCCACGCCTATGAGTGATGTGGCCATGATCAAGGTTTTCCGTCCACCATTCATGGGTGCACCCGGAGGAGGATCAGGTGGTGCAGTAGCCATTTATACCAAGAAAGGTGCTGCCCGGAATAGCGAGGTTACCGGTCTAAGTTTTACCAATGTGGTTGGTTATACACCGGTCCGTGAATTCTATTCTCCGAATTACGATGCAGGTGCCGACAGGAGCAAGGGTGATTTCCGTTCCACTTTATACTGGAACCCATACCTGGTATTCGACAAGTTTACACGCAGACTGCTAATACCTTTCTACAATAATGACAATTGCAAAAAAATCCGTGTAGTCATTGAAGGGGTGAATGAGCAGGGCAAACTCACAAGAGAAGAAAAATTCTTTGAATAACTAACCAGGTCAGATCAACATTCTCAGTGGCTCTTCCAGCAGACTCTTCAATGTTTGAAGGAAGGCTGAGCCTTTGGCTCCATCCACCACACGGTGATCACAACTTAATGTAACCTTCATTATATTTCCTGGAACCACAGCTCCGTTCTTAACAACAGGTACCTGACTTATACCGCCTATAGCCAGAATGCAGGCATCTGGCGGATTGATAATGGCTGTGAATTCATCAATGCCAAACATCCCAAGGTTGGAGATGGTGAAAGTATTTCCTTCCCAATCTGAAGGTTGAAGTTTTTTGTCTTTTGCTTTTTGTGCGTAATCCTTTACTTCGACAGCAATTTGCGAGAGTGATTTTGTATCGGCAAATCTGACCACAGGTACCAATAATCCTTCTTCCACTGCAACAGCTACACCAATATTGATATGATGGTTAATGCGGATCTTATCACCCAGCCAGCTGCTGTTCACAGCGGGATGTTGCTTCAGCGCCATTGCGCAGGCCTTTAAAACAAAATCATTAAAGGATATCTTAACCTTGCTGGTCTCATTAAGCCTGCCCCTGCTTTCTACTGCCTTATCCATGTCAATAACCATGGTGAGGTAAAAATGCGGAGCGGTAAATTTGCTTTCTGCAAGACGTTTCGCAATTACTTTACGCATTTGAGAAACAGGTACTTCCTCAAAGCTAACCTGTCCTGCAGGTGAAGCTGGTGCAGTTCCTTTCGATGAAACAGAAGCTTCCTGTTTGGCTGCGGGTTTATAATTGTCTACATCCTGTTTGGTAATACGACCGCCATCACCAGATCCAGAGACGCCCTGGAGATCAATTCCTTTTTCAGCAGCCAGCTTTTTAGCAAGGGGGGAAGCTTTGATCCTGCCATTCTGTGAAGAAGAGGAAGCCTGTGCAGCTTCTTCCTTTTTGGCTGGTTCCTGAGAAGCTTCTTTACTTGCAGCAGGCTGACTTGAAGCCGGCGCGCTTGCTGCACCACCTTTGGCAGCAGCAACAATACCATCCACATCTACCTTTCCCTTCTCTCCAATTATGCAAAGCAGATCATTTACTGCAATCTTTTCTCCTTTTTTGGCGCCAACATATAACAGCGTTCCGTTCTTATAACTTTCCAGTTCCATGGTGGCTTTATCAGTTTCGATTTCGGCCAGTACATCGCCTTTCTTTACTGTATCGCCAACATTCTTATTCCAGCCAGCAATAACACCATCAGTCATGGTATCACTCAATCGAGGCATCAACACCACTTCGTCCATCTTTGAAATATCAATTGATTTGCCGCCAGTAGATTTTTTCTCCGGAGCGGGAGCAGGGGCATCCTGCTTCTTTTCAGTTTTTTTGGAATCACCGCTGGATTGAGTTCCACCGGAAGATTGTTGACCACCGCTTTTTGCCAATTGAGAAATATCTTCTCCTTTATTTCCAATAATGGCAAGCAGGTCATTTACCTGCAGTTTGCCGCCTTTTTCTGTACCGATATGCAGAAGTGTACCATCCTTATAGCTCTCCAATTCCATGGTTGCCTTGTCAGTTTCGACTTCAGCAAGCAGGTCGCCTTTTTTTACAGGATCGCCAACTTTTTTATGCCAGGCAGCAATCACTCCTTCGGTCATGGTATCGCTCAGGCGGGGCATCAAAATCACTTCAGCCATTGTAGGATCAAATTTTGGCCGAAATTAAGATAAAATGATGAATTGATTGTTGAGCAAATCTATTGACTGGTAAGTTGTTGTAAATCTTCTATTGCTGCTTGCAATTAGCTCATGGATCCTGGCATCCCTGCAAGGGCTTCCCAATATCCATAAAATCTGGCAGTTCTGATAGGCGAATCAGTAATCCAGTTCCAGTTTCAAACGATCCTTCAGGTCTTTTACCAGGGGATACTGTTCGGTCATTTTCTGGAATTGTTCCCTGGAGGATAATGGTACTTCAATTTTTGGCTGCTGTTCCAGATTGCCGCGTACGATCACCGTAAATTGAAGGGACCGGTTCCTTAAATGTTGTTGAAGAAACGTAAACAGGTGATTTCTTTCCTGCTCAATGAATTTCTGTTCAATATTATTGGCTGTAATAACCTCAAAGGAATTCTCGTCTTTAATTTCCAATAAGGCTAATTCAAAAGGCTGAGCTGCAGGATTACGTCCTTCTTTGAGTTTTTGAACGTATTCATCCCATACCTGTCTCAATTCTTCAGGTTTCAGCGGATCATTAATCTGCTCCTGGCCTGAATTACCATTGCTCTTATATTGTTTGCGGATCTTGTCAAGAGCAGAAAGTTTATTATCGCCGGTTGATTTTTTATTGAGCTGCTCCAATGGCTTTTCAAAGGAGGGTTGAACCGGTTCTTTTATTTTTTTAGAGGGGGTCTCTTCTATGATCAGTCTGGCTTCTGATTGATTATTCCTGTTGGTAACAGGCTGCTTTTCTTCTATAATAGCCAGTGGAACGAGCTGGCGAAAGGCCATTGGCTTTACGGCATCAACCCGTTTTTTTTTACTGATTGCAGCGCCGTCAGCTGATAATTCAAGAGCCTGCTGCAGGTAACATAATTTTATTAGTGCAAGTTCTACATGGAGGCGCTTATTGCGGGCAGCCTTATAATTGATCTCAGCTTCGTTAATAATATTTAATGCGCTAATCAGTACGTTGCCCGAAACAGCTTTGGCTGTTTCAATATATTTTTCTTTGAAGCTTTCCACTACTTCCAGTAAAACTGCTGCTTTTTCATCCTTGCACACAAGAAGATTGCGGATGCATTCTGCAAATCCATTCAGCACAAGGTCTCCTTCAAATCCTTTCTGATTGATATCATCGTAAAGCAGCATGGCGCCTGCGAGGTCCTGCTTCAGCATGCAATCCAGGAGTTTGAAATAATAATCTGCATCGAGGATATTGAGATGTTCAAGCGTATTGGAATAAGTAAGCTGGCCTCCGGTAAAGCTTACGATCTTGTCCATAATGCTCAGGGCATCACGCATGCACCCTTCACTTTTTTGAGCAATGATGTGCAAAGCGGCCTTTTCTGCTTTTATATCTTCTTTTTTACAGATATCCCCTAAATGCTCAACAGTATCGTTGGTAGTGATTCGTTTGAAGTCGAATATCTGGCATCGGCTCAGGATGGTCGGTAATATTTTGTGCTTCTCTGTTGTTGCCAAAATAAAAATGGCATAGGGTGGGGGTTCTTCCAGCGTTTTCAGGAATGCATTGAAAGCTGAGGAACTGAGCATATGCACCTCATCTATGATATACACTTTATAGTTTCCAGCCTGTGGTGCAAATCTCACCTGTTCCACCAGTGTGCGGATATCATCTACCGAGTTATTGCTGGCAGCATCCAGTTCGTGGATATTCAGGGAAGTGCCTTCGTTGAATGATACACAGGAATGGCATTTGTTACAGGGTTCACCATCCTTTGTTGGCTTCTCACAATTAATGGTCTTTGCCAGAATACGGGCACAGGTTGTCTTACCCACGCCTCTTGGACCACAAAATAAAAATGCGTGTGCCAATTGCTGTTGTTTGATCGCATTCTTCAGTGTGGTAGTGATATGCGATTGCCCCACAACCGTATCAAAAGTCTGAGGCCTGTATTTTCGAGCTGAAACGATGAATTTATCCATATTGCCAGGGGAGCTAAATTAGTCAATAATCAGTAAATTGAACGCGATATAGATTCCAAAACATGAGCTTATGAGGCTATCTGGAAATACCTGCCTGATCTTTATCATATTGGCGCTATTGATTCTTAATTCTTCTAATGCCCAATCGGGTCATCAACAATATATTGAGAAAGGAAATGGGCTGATAGCGCTGCAAGTTGGCATCCCTTCCAAAGCCATGCAGGCAGCTATAGCAAATAAAATGGCTAACCTGGGTTTTGGTGTCGGTGTTTCCGGATTTACCAATCCATTTAGCTGGGGCCGTAATAAACGGAACAGTCCGTTGCGTATCGGTGGAGAGGCAGGTTATACCTATTATGGCCGTTTTCTTTCTGATGTAAATATCAATGGCAGTCGGGGAGATTACAAAACGAGTTATGGAATCGTTCAGCTAAATGCAATCCTGCAATTACGTCCATCCTTACCTGAGGTTGTCAGTCCTTTCCTGGAAGTACTTGGAGGTGGGAATTTTTATTTATCTACAACAAAAGAAAACCTGACTGCCATTGAATCAAGCCTCGGAATTACCGCATTTGACATGGGGAGTTATTCAAGCGCCAGTTTTAATAAAGGAGTAGCTGTTGGCTGCAGTTTTGGTAAACCGCATCGGGATCAGGCCCGGTTCACTCTCCGACTATCATATAACTGGGGTAAAGACATTAAGTATGTTGTTCGCAACTCTCTCGCTTACAACCCTTCCAATGGACATCTTGAATACTATACAGGCAGTGCCCCTGTAAGGTATCTGATGGCTCAATTAGGTATTGGATTCTAGTCAATGCAATTATTCCTGTTGCACAATTATAAAATCGGATGTCTCTTGAACTCCTTCGTTCTGTCAAACAGGTAACGATACGTGGTGAGCAAACGACTGCGGTACGTCCCCAGATTTTCTGCCACGTTGATCATTTTGGGATTGAATTCACCGATCCACTGCATTTCATAATCCTCATATAATAATTTACCGATAATGTATTCTCCGTTCTCAATTTTCAGGTTCTGTATCAGCCTGCATCCTTCAATGATGATATAGCTGTCAACACCCTTGCCCTGAAATTCTGGTACAACTCCAAAAACCAATCCGGTGAATTTGGTGTTCTTCACGGTGGATTTGATCCACAGGAATTTCAATTTATGCCAGAGAGAGAATTTTCCTTTCAGGTGTTTGAACCATTGGTTTAGATCAGGCAGGTTGATCCAAATGGCAATGGGTTCCCCTTTATAGTAAGCAAACCAGTTGATCTTTTCATCAAGAACCGGTTTCATGGACTGGAACATTTTACGCACTACTTTTTCTTCCAGCTGTTTTAATCCGCCATGACCTGCCCAGGCCTTATTATAGACTGTGGTAAAATCCGCCGCAAACTTGTCCAGTTGATCTTTTTTTATATGGGCAGAACTATAGTTCGGGTCTTTGCTTAGGTCATGGTGGCGAGTATAAAACTTGGGGACCAGCCTGTCCTTTGCTTTCAGTGCGAAACAAACCTGGTTAAAATAATTTTTGAATCCATATGTTTCAAACAGGTTCTGGTAATAGGGTGGATTATAGTTCATGCAATAAAGCGGTGGAGCAAATCCATCCACTATCAATCCCCACCAGCGGTCCCGTTCTCCAAAATTGATAGGCCCATCCATAGCAGTCATACCCCGTTGCAATAACCAGTGCTTCGCTACATCAAATAACATATCTGCTGCTGCCTGGTCATTGATCGAATCAAAGAAACCTATTCCGCCAACAGGGCCATCGTCCCCTTTGTTCTTATATTTCTTATTTACAAATGCCGCAATCCGGCCAATCAAATTACCGGAATCATCTCGTAATATCCAGCGCGTTGCTTCCCCCTGGCGGAAGGCCTTGTTCTTTTTTGGGTCAAAGACCTCGTTCACATCCTTTTCAAGTGGATATATGTAATTGGGATTGTTCTTATTGATAATATTATTGACGCGTAAAAAATTCTTTGCTTCTTTCGCGGTTTTGACTTCTGTCAATTGCATACGCGCAAGATAAATGGAATTTGGAATGCCTGCATACAAAAATTTTAGGCATTCCAAATTCCACGATCTATTATTTTGGGAAATTGGGATTTGTCCCGTTAAAGCTATCTGCCGGCAATGAATAGCTTTTCAATCTGCGCGGCATCATGGCCATAAATATCATCACGGAAATTCAATTGGCCATTTTCGTCCACCCAGGCAGTGTAATAGGTAATGATAACGGGTACAGGTTTTTTGATCTTCACATATTTTTCATTACCACTGTTCATAGCCTCTTCAATTTTATCCGGGGTCCACTCCGGATTGCTTTCCAACAGCCAATTGGCCATTTTAACCGGATCACTCAGACGGATACATCCGTGGCTATAAGCCCTTTTGTCTTTGGCAAACAGTCCCTTTTCCGGAGTGTCATGGAAATAAATATTAAAGCTGTTGGGGAATAAGAACTTTACTCTGCCCAGTGCATTATCGGGCCCTGGTTTTTGCCTTATGTCCGGTAATCCATCCTCATTACCTGTGATCTCCATATGCTTTGATTCCAGGTAATCCGGATCCTTTTCCATAGCGGGCAGGATCTCTTTTTTTACAATGCTCGGTGGTACATTCCAGTAGGGACTGAATACAACCTGGTTGAGATCACCATTAAACATCATAGTAGAATGGCCTTCCTTGCCAACTACCACCGGCATATCAAATACCTTGTTCTTTCCATCTGTAACATGCAAAACAAACTCAGGAATATTTACAGTGATCAATGTGCCCTGAGGCTGATGCGGCATCCATCGCATTCGATCCATATTGATAAGTATTTGCTGGATCCTTTTCAAAACAGGAACATTCATTTGTTCAATCAGATCAGCAGTTATGATCCCATCGGGTGTATAGCCATGTCGTTGCTCAAAATTCTTTACACCATTTTCCAGCGTATCGGTGAAAACGTTGCTGCTGTCTCCTGCAGCCATATCATGGGTAAGCTGTAATCTTTTTTTAATAACTGCGATCTCTGGCCCCGAATGACCTTTCTTCAGCGGCTTTTTACCTGCCGTGATTGTTGGCCATCCTCCCTGTTTCGCTATCTGATAATACAGTTGTAACTGGTTTTTGAGAGCGCCATATAGTTCATTTACATCCTCATAATATTTGTCGTCCTTGTGTTTCTTGTTTAACAAAGAATCTGCGAGGGAAAGTGACTCCGTTTTTTTTGCTGGTATGAATCGTTCCACTTCTTTGCGCTTCACATATCCCTTCTCATAGGTATTCAGTATGTATTGAATAAAATGACTGGTTAAAGTCAATTCTGTTGATTGATAAGATTTATCATTCCTGCCAATGATCAGCGTGTCCTCGGCAATCAATCTGTCCATTTTCTTCTGCAATGCTTTATCCTTAAGGGTGCTATCATTCCCATACGTGGTAACATAATCATGCTGGTTCCAGAAGCATCGTGCCTGTTCTGTTAATCCGGTTGAAGAAAACCATGCATATTCAAAATTGCGTGCGTTGTAGAAGCTGCGCACTCTTCGGGCAATGCTGTCTGGAAGCTTTTTGTCCGTGATAAATTTCTCCACGGCGGCAGTGTCCAGGAACAGATCATTATAGGCATTTGAGCGGGTTATACTAATATCCCGGGTAGTAATATTCTTTTCCTTTTCTTTTTCTTCGCTTTGGGAACTGGTATTATCTGCGTTATTACATGAATAAAATAGGAGAACGGCCACAGAGGCAAGGACTTGTATAAATTTCATACCAATGATTTTACAAAAGGTATGCCAGCAGAATGGGGAATTGGCATGGGTAGTTAAAGGAAAGCAAAATGGAACCCGGATATACGTGTGTTGGCCAGGCGCGAATCAATTACACTGATTGATCTTTTCCTGTAGCAATCGTTGTTCAATTAGTGAAGTAGTAAGTGAAGAGGCTTTTTCAAAAAACTTTTTCGCTTCGTGTTTATTATTTAATTCGAAATACATTTCGCCAGCAGATGCATAATAGAGATAGTATTGTTCAAGGCCTTTTATCTGTAGTAATTCCTTTAATGCATTTTCCCGACTGATGGCGTAAGCGGATGCAATGGCCTTATTTAACGCAACGATAGGGCCAGGTTCAAGTTTGTAGTAAGCATCATAAAGATGATAAATGGATTTCCAGTCGGTCTGTTCAAATGATAATGCCGCAGCATGAATGGAAGCTATAGCTGCTTCAAAATGATATTTTGTTACTGTGTTGTCATCCGTTGCAGCATCCAGGTAATAAAACCCTCTTCGGATCAGGTCCCGGTTCCATTGACTACGATCCTGGTTTTGTAACAGGATAATTTGTCCTTTGTCATCCAGCCTTGACTGAAGACGGGAGGATTGAAAACAAAGCAGGGCCATTAGTGCACGTGTTTGGCTGTGATTGGTGAGAGGATGTTCACATAACAGATAGCACAAACGCAGGGCTTCAGCGCATAGATCATCCCTGATAAGCAGATCTGGCTGGGAGGAATTGTATCCTTCATTGAACAGAAGGTAAATCGATTTGAGTGCTACATCCAGCCGGCCGGGTAAATCCTTGCCCTGTGGAACTTCCAGTTGTATGGATTCTGACCTTATCTTTTCCTTAGCCCGGTAAATACGCTTTGCGATTGTTTCTTCATTGGTGAGGTAGGCCTTTGCAATTTCCTTTATACCAAGACCGCAGAGCGTTTTTAGTACAAAAGCGATTTGGGAGTCTTCCGGCATGGAAGGGTGGCAACAGGCCATGATCATGCGTAACTGGCTGTCCTCAATTTCATTTTCAAGGAAGAATTGGGAGACAAAAGTAGACAAGCTGTATTCCGACTGGAGAAGGCTGGAATACTGAGGGCTGATCTCCCTGAACCTCTTTTCCCGCCTCAGGTAATCAATTGCCTTGTTACGGGCTACACGGTGTAACCACGCCGGCGGGTTTTCGGGCACGCCTCCAAAACCCCAGGTGGTCATGGCCTGGAACAGCGTATCCTGTACTATATCCTGCGCAGTCTCAATATTTTGCAGGCCAAGCAGACGCGATAAAACGGAGACCATCTTCCCAGCCTCATGTCTGAAAAGATGGTCAACCAGCTGATTAATATTATTTGTTGGGGTCATTTCCTGTAAGGTAGTTCCTGCTGACCTCCTGCTAACTTCCTGCTGCGGGATTGCTGGCCGCCAGCAGGCTGGTTGCTCCTTCGTTGCATTTTTGTTGCTAGCGTGTTGCTGGCTCCTTGCTGACTTCCTGCTGAAAAACATCAAAAACTAGCAAGGATCCAGCAACACGCTAGCAACGATGTAGCAACCCAGGGGCTGTTTTTAGCAACGAACCAGCAACCGGTCAGCAAACGGGCAGCAAGAGAGAATATCTGGTATATTTTGGACTATACAAAAGTAGACAACTTACATATCCATTTTCATCACCTGCCTTACCTGCACACTGCCCCCAAAATCAAAATCCGGACTGTCTTTTGAAATTGCTACTGCCTCATCCAGATCCTTTGCCTTTATAATAAAAAAGCCGCCTACTACTTCCTTACCCTCTGTGTAAGGACCATCTGTAACTGATTTGCCAGCTTTTCCACTTACCAGCTTTCCACCAGGCAACAAAGGTTCGCCTGAAACATATTGCTGCTTCTTATTCAGGTTTTCAATCCAGGCAAACCATTTACCCATCTGAACCTGCATCTCATCAGGGCTCAATCCTTCCATTCCACCGCCATGAAAAATAAGCATGAACTTTTCCATAATAATTAATTTTTTAAAGGTTATTAAAGTTGTTCGGTATACTACGAACAACTTTTCCTGTTCCGGACAATCTCCCCAAAATATTTTTATTGAATATAGAGCCTTGCCCTGGGAATACTAAATTAAGAAATGATGAAAGCCCGGTAAAACATGATAAGGCCAACGAATCCGGTGATAAAATAGCCAAACGCAATGTTCGAGCCCGATTGCGAAAGGATAGTTGGACCCTGCTATATCATGACTGAGCTGATTAAATTAATGCTCCGGCAATTTTAACTCCTCTTTCAAAAGCATACTGGTTTAATTTCTTGTCTGCCGGACAAACCTTCATTAGCTAAGGCTATTATTTCAATCAAATCACACTTATGGAAAAATTAAAGATTCTGCTATTAGTATTGTTCATGGGTAGCTGGACCTGGTCCATTGCACAAAACCAGACTATCCGGGGAAAAATATCATCTGAGGAAGGCCGCCCACTCGATGGCGCAACCATCACACTTAAGGGAACAAAAACCGCCACCGTTGCCAATACGGAAGGCATTTACTCTATAACCGTTCCTTCAGGTCAGGCTACGCTGGTATTTTCTTCCATCGGTTATTTACCAATTGAATTACCCGTCACTGGTGGAACAGCTGATGTGGTTTTAAAAAAAGATGATCGCCGTCTTTCTGAAGTAATAGTAGTAGGGTATGGACAAACACAGAAAAGAACAGTGAGTGGATCTATTAGTCGAATTGCGGCACGAGAAATAGAGAACCAGCCCGTCCAGAGTTTTGAATCTGCCATCCAGGGTAAAGCGCCTGGAGTGGTTGTTGAAAATAGTAGCGGTAAGGTAGGGCAGGGGATTAAGGTAAGAATTCGCGGAACCTCTTCTCTTTCTGCCAGCAGTCAGCCACTATATGTTGTGGATGGTATTCCACTTACAACCACGAGCCAGAGTGATATCAATAATGAACCAACCAATCCTTTGGCCGATCTTAATCCCAATGATATTGAATCATTGGAAGTGTTGAAGGATGCTGCAGCATCCGCTATTTATGGCGCACGTGCTGCAAATGGGGTTGTGCTGATCACTACAAAAAAAGGAACACGAAATAATAAAACAGTCGTAGAATTGAATTCCAGCATTGGTATTTCCAATCCAACTACCAAACGCGGATTTCTGAATGCGAAACAATATGTTGAGCTCATTAAGGAAGCAGTTACCAATGACGGTAAATATGATTTCGCCAATAATGTTAGTGGTTTCGGCTCTGAGCAGGAAGCCATCGATTTCTATTATAATTATATAAAGGATAATTATCTTGATCCTCTCTCATTGGGTACTGATTGGCAAAATGCTGCAGTAGATGTTAATTATGAAGATCAGCAGTACCGTAAAAACGCTTTGTCAAGGCAGGTTGATCTTTCCCTCCGGGGTGGTAATGAAAAGACAAGATTTTATGCTTCAGGTTTCTACAATGATCAGGAAGCTATTGTTATTGTAAACCGGTTCAAACGGTTTGGTGGCAGATTGAATCTGGATCATTCGATAACTGATAAATTATCTGTAGGAATTAATATGTCGATGGTCCGTTCACAACTGGATCGTGTTACCAATGATAATGCGTTTTCTACACCTGGTCAGATCATGGCCCAAATTCCGATCTCACCTTTATATGATCCGGCTACAGGCGATTACAATGCCAATACCTTATATCCAAACGGGTTGCTGGATGCTAAATATAATAGCGATAAACAGGTAACCTATCGCAATATCGGTAATGTATTCGCTAATCTTTCCATTTTGCCCACGCTGAGTTTCCGATCAGAGTTTGGAGCTGATATGCTAAATATGACACAGGAAACTTTTGATGATAAGCGCACACAGGATGGGCAGGGAATCGGGAAGGGACAGTATTTTACTTCCCAGAATGTGAGCTTTAATACAAATAATTATTTTACCTGGTCTCCTATCACTGGTGAAAGAATTAAGACTTCCACTCTGTTGGGTATGAGCTATCTGCAAAATGACCTGCGCCAATCCAATGAACAGGCGGAAGATTATCCTTCGGCTGCCGTAAAAAATCTGGCGGGCGCCACCAATGTAACCTTTGGTAATTCTGTTAATGCCCGATATAATTTTCTTTCGTATTTCCTGCGGTCAAATGTGACCATTGACGATAAATATATTCTTGGTGGAAGTGTAAGGATGGATGGTTCCTCCCGGTTTGGACCGGATAACCGTTATGGAGTTTTCCCCGCTTTGTCTGGTGGCTGGATACTTTCTGAAGAGAACTTCCTGAAAAAATCCAGTGTCATCAATTTCCTCAAGCTGCGTGGAAGCTGGGGCATCACTGGAAATGCTGAAATCGGCGAGCATCAGTTCCTGGATCTTTTCCAGGTTTCCAACTACCCCGGTTTACCTGGTTTTATTCCATTCCAGTTAGGTGATTCAAAACTGAAATGGGAAAAGACCACGCAGGTAGATATCGGAATGGAATTCGGGTTATGGAATAACCGCGTATCTGGTGAAATAGACTGGTATAATAAACAGACAAGGGATCTTTTACTGGCCGTAAACGTTCCTGCAACCAATGGTTATTTTGATAATGTCAATTTTCTCAACACCATCTTCCAAAACCTGGGAAGCCTTGAGAATAAAGGACTGGAAATTTTGATCAACAGTCGAAATATTGAAGGCAAGAATTTTAAGTGGAATACTTCATTCAATATTGGATTCAATAGGAATAAGATTAAAAATATTGAAGGACAGGTAATTGAAGGAAGCTCGTTTCAGCGTGCGGTGGAAGGGCAGCCTATTGGAGTCTTCTTCATGCCAAAATTCGTTGGCGTTGACCCTGCAAATGGAGATGCGCTTTATCTGGATGCTAATGATAAACCAACGAATGATTACAATGAAGCGAAGCGCCAGGTAGTAGGAAACGCCAATCCTGATTTTACGGGTGGGTTGACCAATACCCTTTCGTATAAAGGATTTGACCTTAATGTATTCTTCACGTTTGTTTATGGAAATGATGTTTATAATAATGCCGGTCGTTTTATGTCGTCAGGATTTGGTAACGGCTTGGATAATCAGACAACTGAAATATTAAAACGCTGGAGGAAGCCAGGCGATATTACTGAAATTCCCCGGCTCGGTATTTTCATGTCTTCAGGAGAGCGTACTTCATCCCGCTGGATATATGATGGCTCTTACCTGCGGCTTCGCCAATTGAGCGTAGGCTACAATCTGCCATCAGCAGTTATAAATAAATTCAGGATCACCAGTGCCCGGGTATTTATTGCCGCTACCAATCTGTTGACAGTTACGGATTATATAAGTGATCCGGAGGTCAATACATTAGGGACAAAAGTGACAGCTGTGCAGAATATCACCGCAGGTACTGATTTCTACACCATACCTCAACCTAAAACATTTTCGTTTGGGATAAATGTTAAATTCTGAGCCTGCTGCAGAAGAATCGTATTAAAAATTTAAAAGGTAAACAAATGAACTCAAGGATATATTTTATACTAATGGCTTTTTTGCTTGCAACTGCCTGCAATAAAAAGCTGGATGTTCCGCCACAGAATTCATTGACCCCTGATCAGATCAAATCTGCCGATGATGTCAAAGCTGTTCTGGCTGGCGCTTATTCAACCTGGCAAAACGCCAATGCCTTCGGAGAAAAATACAACACGTTTGGTGAACTTCTTATCAATGATGGTGATATTGACTGGGCCGGTACATTTGAAAGTTATGATGACCTTCACCAGAATTCCCAGGTTACTACTTCACCGGAGATTTACCAGGTTTGGGCCAACTCCTATCATACCATTAATGCAGCAAATATTGTATTAAGCAAGCTGGGGTTGTTAGCAGCAGATGAAAAAAACCAGATAGAAGGTGAAGCAAAATTTTTCCGTGGAGTTACCTATTATTACCTGGTCAATTTTTTTGCGCAACCTTATTCTGCCGGAAGTACTTCCAGCAATCCGGGAGTGCCTCTGATACTACAACCCGTATCTGGCTATGACCCTTCAAGAGATAAATTGCCGAGGGCATCCGTGGAAGCTGTATACACCCAGATTGTAAGTGATCTTACGGATGCTGCAGCAAAAATGCCAGCATCTAATCCGGCTGCCAGAGCCACAAGGTTTTCAGCCCTGGCCTTCCTTTCTCGCGTTTATTTATCTCAGGCAAAATATGCACAGGCTGCGGCTGCTTCAAATGAAGTAATACAGTCTGGAAGATTCTCGCTCGTTTCGTCTATTGACAAGGAGTTCAATAATGCTGGTAATTCATCAGAAGACATTTTTGCCATTCAGCAAACCAGTCAGAGTAATTCTGGTACTACTGATTTTGGTATCACAACATTTTATTCTGCAGATCCGGTGGGCAGGGGAGAAATACAGATCACGCCTGCTCATTTGGCAAAATATGAACCAGGAGATGAGAGAGCTGAGCTCTTTTATGATGGTGAAAGTATCTCTGGTTCCACTGGAAAAATGACTTCAAAATGGCGGGACCTGTATAAAAGCATACCCGTTATCCGGCTGGGAGAGATGTACCTCACCCGTGCGGAAGCCAATTTCCGGAAAGGCGGGACGCCTGTTGGTCCGAATAGTCCATTGGCGGATGTGAATATTATTCGTAACAGGGCGGGACTCGGTTCACTGGGTGCCATAGCTAATGCCAATGTAATAGTAATGGAACGGTACAGGGAACTGGCATTTGAGGGTGACCGGTTTTTTACCGTAAAAAGACTGCAGCTACCAGCCAATGGACATCCCTATAATTTTCCACGACTGATCCTGCCGATACCTCAGCGGGAAATTGACTTGGGGAATGCCCTGCCGCAGAATTCAGGATATTAATTATAAGAAGGTGCAGCCAGCAGTCAGAGGGTTAAAGATTATTGTTGGCATCTGCTATATATCAAGTGTTTGCGGCCGGAAACCATACAGGAGACCGGCCGCTCATTTTTCCCCAAAAACCAGGGTTTTCCAAGCTGGAAAATCTGCATTTTACATTTCATAGTTCCCCTCCACACCCTTACCTTTGCGGCCAAAATAAATCCCTTCACATATATGGCAAATGTTGGCAAAGTAAAGCAGATCATCGGAGCAGTAGTTGACGTGCAGTTCGACGGCAAACTTCCCGAGATTTACAATGCATTGGAACTGAAAAAAGAAAATGGTGATACGCTGGTACTGGAAGTACAGCAGCACCTGGGTGAAGACAGTGTGCGTACCATTGCCATGGATGGTACTGAGGGCCTGGTAAGAGGTACGCAGGTAATAGATACCGGCAAAGCCATTGCCATGCCTGTCGGGGAAGCTATTAAAGGCCGCCTGTTCAATGTGACTGGTGACCCGATTGATGGATTACCTCCTGTTTCCAAAGAAGGTGGTCGCCCTATTCACTCCAAACCTCCCATGTTTGAGAACCTGAGCACTGCTACCGAAATATTGTTTACGGGTATCAAGGTTATTGACCTGATTGAGCCTTATGCAAAGGGTGGTAAGATCGGTTTGTTTGGCGGTGCGGGTGTAGGTAAAACAGTATTGATCCAGGAATTGATCAACAATATTGCGAAGGCATATTCCGGATTATCCGTGTTTGCAGGTGTGGGTGAGCGTACTCGTGAAGGAAATGACCTGATGCGTGAAATGATTGAAGCCGGTATCATGAAATATGGTGAAGGTTTCAAGCACAGTATGGAGCAAGGCGGATGGGATCTCAGCAAGGTAGATATGAAAGAGCTGGCTGAATCAAAAGCAACTTTCGTATTCGGACAGATGAACGAGCCTCCAGGTGCCCGTGCACGTGTGGCACTTTCAGGTCTGACTATCGCAGAATACTATCGTGATGGTGATGGAGAAGGTAAAGGAAAGGACATCCTTTTCTTCGTAGATAATATCTTCCGTTTTACCCAGGCAGGTTCTGAGGTATCAGCCCTGTTGGGTCGTATGCCTTCTGCAGTGGGTTATCAGCCTACCCTGGCTACTGAAATGGGTATCATGCAGGAAAGGATCACTTCTACCAAGAATGGGTCAATCACCTCCGTTCAGGCGGTATATGTACCTGCGGATGACCTTACCGATCCTGCGCCTGCTACAACCTTCGCTCACCTTGATGCAACAACGGTATTGTCAAGAAAGATTGCTGACCTTGGTATCTATCCTGCGGTTGACCCGCTGGATTCTACCAGCCGTATCCTTAGTCCGCTGATTGTAGGGGAAGCCCACTATACATGTGCTAACCGGGTGAAGCTGATGTTGCAGCGTTATAAAGAGTTGCAGGATATCATTGCCATCCTTGGCCTGGATGAATTGAGTGATGAAGATAAGATGACCGTTGCCCGTGCCAGAAAAGTACAACGTTTCCTTTCACAGCCCTTCCATGTGGCTGAGGCTTTCACTGGTTTGAAAGGTGTGCTGGTTCCAATTGAAGAAACCATCCGTGGATTCAATATGATCATGGACGGTGAAGTAGATGATTTGCCTGAAGCTGCCTTCAACCTGGTAGGTACAATTGACGATGCAATTGAAAAAGGAAAGAAACTGATGGCACAGGCTCAGGGCTAGTACCTGGAATCAAAACTGAATTAAATGAATCTCGAAATACTCACTCCGGAAAAGAAACTCTACAGCGGCGAAGTCTATGGTGTGCAAATGCCGGGCATCAGCGGTTCTTTTGAAGTGCTTGAAAAACATGCTCCACTGGTAAGTGCACTGAAAGCCGGCAGAGTAAAGGTTTTAAAGGATAAGCAAAGTCATGTTGCTTTCTTTGATATCACAGGCGGGTTTGTAGAGGTATTGAATAATAAAGTGACTTTACTTGCAGAAGGCGCCACCATTGTAGAATAATACTATTTTCACTATACTTTAGAATCCCAAATTTCGACCCGGAATTTGGGATTCGATTTTTAAAAAAGGTCTGCGCCGCAGGATCGGATTTACAGCTCAGTCCGCCAATTCCCCAACTCACTCCATTTTGATTGTACAGGCCTCAGTTCCTGTGTAGCATTGTATTGTACTTAAGCTATTAGACAAACCATTAACCAATAATCAACAGTTATGAAGACAAAATTAATAATCGCCACGGCGATGCTAAGCATTCTTACACTGGTGACTACCGCCCAGGAAGCACCTAAAGGATTCACTAAAGGAAATATTGTTTTAATTGATGGCAGCACGGTTTCCGGTTATATAAAGGAAAAGATCCGCAGCAATGCCTCTCTTACTTTACTGGATGGGGAGAATAAGAAAAAGAATTATGATGGAAGTGCCCTGCAATCTGCCAGCATTGGGGATGATAAATTCCTCTGCATCAAAGGTGATTTTTTTAAACTAATTGAAGACGGGTCCATAAAGTTCCTGCAAAAATCAAGCGATGCTTCTTTCAAACCGGTATACAATGGTAACCAGGCCGTATTTATCAATGGTACGGAAGGCAATCCCGGTGATTATTTTCTTTATATCTCTTCAAATCGTGCATTAAAACATCTTAATCGCAAAACAGTAGCCACTGTGGTGGCGGAAAGCTTTGGGAAATGCGAGCAGGCGCTTGCAAAAGCCAAGGCTATCAATGATGATATCTCTAAACTGAATGAAGCGGTACAGGAATTCAATCATTGTGGGTCGGTTAAAAACTAATTGAAAAATTAAAAGAAGCTAACCAACTTAAACTTATTGTATGAAAAAGGGTTTACTGGCAGTGCTGCTGTTCTGCCTGGGTGGAATAGTCACGGCACAGGATATAAATTACAGACAAACGATCAGGGGGACTGTTGTAGATGAACAATCTGGAAATGTATTGAGCAATATTACTGTAACTATTGAAGGAATACCAACCATCGCATCAATCACTGATTCAACCGGAGCATTTAAATTATTGCGAGTGCCCATTGCCCGCCAAACAATTATTGCCAGCAATATAGGCTATGAAATGGCCATTATCCAGCATATTGAGGTCACTTCCTCCAAGGAGGTCGTAATTGAGATCAGGCTAAAAGAGAAGATCAAAAAACTGGATGAAGTGATCGTTAATTCTGGTCGCCCAAAGAACAGGGCATTGAATGATGCAGCACTGGTCAGTGCCCGACAGTTGAGTGTTGATGAAGCATTTCGTTATTCAGGAACAAGGAATGATCCCAGCAGAATGGCACAAAACTTTGCAGGAGTTAGCGGAACCAATGATGCACGCAATGATATAATCATAAGAGGTAATTCTCCGTCTGGTGTATTATGGCGCATGGATGGGATTGATATTCCCAACCCCAATCATTACAGTACGCTGGGATCAACAGGTGGTCCGGTAACCATTTTAAATACCAATACGCTTAAAAGTTCTGACTTTATTACCAGTGCATTTCCTGCCCAATATGGTAATGCACTTGCAGGGGTATTTGACCTTCGCATGCGCAATGGGAATAATGAAAAATATGAATTCCTGGGCCAGATGGGGTTCAATGGATTTGAAGTGGGAGCAGAAGGTCCTCTGAATATGGAAACCAAATCCTCCTTCCTGGTGAATTATCGTTATTCATTGGTAGCAGCGATACAGGCCGTGGGATTGAGTGTGGGTACTGGTAATTCAACTCCTTATTACCAGGACGCCAGTTTCAAGATCAATATGCCTACAAAGAAAGCGGGCACTTTTAGCTGGTTTGGATTGGGTGGAGAAAGCCATATCAATTTTCCGGCAGATGAAGAGGATAATCTATATGCATCGAATGACGGTACGCTAAGGGATCGAAAATTTAAATCGCTTACCGGTGTAACCGGACTGACGCACACTTATTTCTTTAATCCAGGTACTTCTGGAAAGGCTATTGTGGCGGTATCAGGATTCAAATCAAAATACGATGAGCAGATCGTGGAAGCCAACAAACCTGGAAAACCATCCAATAACACTAACTACCAGCAGGTAAAATATTCTGCAGGCTATACATTCAATAAAAAATTCAATGCGAAGAATCAATTTACCGCAGGATTTGTGGCTGATATGACCAGGCTGACACTCAACAAGGAATTTATTCGGGATGGTGATTCCACTTTGACACGTTTTGTGGATATCAATAAAAGCACTTCTCTGCTGAAGGCATTCACTAATCTGGGGCACCGTTTTTCTGATCGTCTTTCTTCCAACCTGGGAATATATTACCAGTTCTTTACCCTGAATAATACCTGGAGTATTGAACCAAGATGGAATATCAAATACCAGTTAAAGCCCAATCAGTCCATTTCCTTCGGAACAGGGTTGCATAGTCAAACACAGCCACTGGAAGTTTATTTCTATCAGTCGCCCGGTGGTGCATTGACAAATAAAGATCTGGATCTGGTTAAAAGCCTGCATGGCGTGTTGGGGTATGATATCAGCTTTTCAAGGTATTTACGACTGAAAGCAGAAGTATACGGGCAATATATTTATGATGCGGCAGTGGAAAGAACGCGTTCCAGTTTTAGTATGTTGAATGCAGGTGCTGATTTTTATTTTCCTGATAAAACAAATCTGGTGAATGATGGTAATGGATATAATTACGGAGCGGAGCTAACGCTGGAACGGTTTCTTAATAAAGGATTCTACTGGCTGGTAACTGCTTCAGTTTTTGAATCAAAATACAGAGGGAGTGATGAGATTTGGAGGAGCACGGCATTCAATACGCATTTCGTTACCAATATCCTCGGGGGTAAGGAGTTTAAAGTTGGATCCAAATCAGCGCTCGGTATTGATACCAAACTGGCATTTGCAGGCGGTCAGCCGTATACACCCTTTGACCTGGATGCTTCAGAAACAGTGGGATATGTGAAATTCAAAGAGGATGAAGCCTACAGTCTTCGGCATAATGCTTACTGGCGCTGGGATTTCAAATTCTCATTTATAAAGAATGGAAAAAGGGCTACGCAGAAATGGTATGTTGATTTTCAGAATGTGACGAACAACAGGAATATCTATTTACAGACATTGAATCCAAAGACGGGTGGTATCGGAAGGATTGATCAGATCGGCTTTTTCCCGAATATCAATTACCAGATTACCTTTTGATCATAACGATTGCTAATTTTACTGCATGTGGCATACCAACAGGAAAATAGGATTTGATGACAGGATTGTTACCATAATACTGGTACCACTTGCATCATTGATCATACCTGTTATTTTCTTTGGATGGGGGTTTACCAGGCCGCCCTATCTGACCTGGATGGTGTATACCAGTACGTTTATTGTTACTGCTGCTATCTGGCTGGGCAACCGGTTTATTTTAATATGGGCCAGGGGACGATACCCTGCTTTTAGCGATACGCGGAAAAGGCTGTGGGTACAATCAACGGTAATGCTTATTTATACGATTATTACCAATAACGTGCTTGGCTATCTCCTGGATATTTGCGGCCTGAAGCATGAGCATCCTTATCCACCCTTTGACCTGCGCTTTGTTGTAACCAATTCAAATGCCGCTGCCATATTTTGTTCACTCACAGTGGTTGCCATTTATGAAAGCATCTATTTTAAAAGAGAATTGGAGAAATCAGTGAAAGAAAGAGAAATGTTGAAACGAGAAAGCCTTTATGCGCAACTGGATGCATTGAAGACCCAGGTTAATCCTCATTTTCTGTTTAATAACCTGAATACCCTGGTATCAATTATTCCTGAAGATCCAAAGAGGGCGGTTGATTTTGTTCAGCAGATGTCGAAGGTGTACCGGCATATCCTGGAAGTGAAGGATGAGCATAGTATTCCGCTCAAAGAGGAATTGGATGTATTGAAGGCTTATGCTTTTCTGTTAAAGACAAGATTTGGGGACAACCTGGAAATAACAATCAATGTTCCCGAAGAAAAGTTGAACCGGAAGATCATTCCGCTATCGTTACAAATATTAATGGAAAATGCTATCAAACATAATATTGTTTCAAGTGAAAAACCTTTGCGGATTGATGTATTTGCTGAAAATGGCCAGCTGGTAGTGAGTAACAACCTGCAAAAGAAAAACCAGCTGAATGAATCAACGGGTATAGGGCTCGATAATATTCGTAACAGGTATAAACTCTTAAGTGAGAGGAAGGTGGAAGTGGAAGAAAACGGTTCCAGTTTTACAGTATCTATTCCTTTGATCGAATACTAATATGAAAATTCTTATTATAGAAGATGAGGCACCCGCTGCCAGCCGGTTAACCAAACTGCTCAAGGGTATTCATGATGAAATTGAAGTGGTTTGCAGGCTGGACAGTGTTGAATCAGGGGTGCGTTTCCTGCGCACAGCAGACGATATCGATCTCATCTTCATGGATATTCAGCTGGCGGATGGTTTGAGCTTTGATATCTTTCAGCAAACGCAGGTTAAGGCTCCGGTGATTTTTACTACTGCGTTCGATCAATACACACTGAAGGCCTTTAAAGTGAACAGTGTAGATTATTTGCTAAAACCAATTGATGAAAAGGAACTGGAGCAGGCAGTAGAGAAATACAGGCAGTTATATTCACAAAAGGAAAATGGATTGTCTGATAAGATCATTAAGCTGGTTCAGGAAATGAACTCCAATCGTTTTCGGGAACGGTTATTGATCAAAAGGGGTCAACAGTTGAGCTATCTTAAAACTGAGATGACGGCTTATTGTTTTGCTGATGGCAAGCTCTGCTATGCAGTTGACTTCAGTAATAATAAATACCTGCTGGAATCTAACTTATCACAACTGGAGGAGCAATTACAGCCGAATAAATTCTTCCGTATTAACCGCCACCTGCTGGTTAACATTGAAGCCATCTCTAAAGTACATACCTGGCTGGGTGGAAGGTTAAAGGTGGAACTTCTGCCGGGGACTACGGCGGAAACAGTAGTAAGCCGGGAAAGAGTAAATGGATTTAAGGAGTGGTTGGGACAATAACCACATTTTTTGTACTTTGGTTAAATGAAAATCTTCAACATTATCTGGGCTATTATTTTTGTATTATTTGCTGCACTTCAGTATAATGACCCTGATCCTTATATCTGGATGCCTATCTACCTGTATGCAGCAGTATTATGCTGGCTGGCATTCAGGGGAAAATATTATCCTACAGCCTATCTGATTGGCATTGTGCTCTATGGTATCTATGCGGTATATTATGTATTCATTCCTGATGGAGTGATCGATTGGATACA
>JAJKIP010000258.1 GCA_021154405.1 Segetibacter sp.
GCTAATTTTCATTTCCCTTCCATTGATGTAAACACGGGCCGGGCTCATACTGCTGGTATAGATATTGACATCCTGGTCAACAAATAATCCAGGCGTTTTTTCGATCACTTCATAACCGCTCGTACTTGTATTCACCAGCACTTCCGGGTCCACAATCGTCTTGTCATCTTCCTGTCGCATCAATGGCCGTTGTGAGGTTACCACTACTGCCCCAAGCATTTTTTCAATTCGCTCAAGTGTGATAGTGAACTGTGTTCTTTCGCCGGTCAGGTTGATGCCTTTTTCAATAGTGATATAGTTGATGGAAGTTATGGTAACTGAATATTGATGTCCTTTAAGCAATTTAAATGTGGCAGCACCATTGCTGTCTGCAACCTGGGATATTTTCTGGAGAGTATCCATCCGGTCCATGACAGTGATGGTAGCATCAGAGATCGGCTGGTTCTGTTTGTTTATGGCCTTTATTACAACCGGTATTTCCTGGGCAGACACAGAGATTACAGGCAATATGCCCCAGAAGTTGAGAAAGAGAGTGAATAAGAAAGGAGCAAAGATTTTTCCCATTTCAGGTTAGCAGTTAATCA
This sequence comes from Segetibacter sp., assembly GCA_021154405.1. GTDB lineage: Bacteria > Bacteroidota > Bacteroidia > Chitinophagales > Chitinophagaceae > JAJKIP01. Next base: position 585 of record JAJKIP010000258.1, read on the forward strand.
ATCCCGAATGATATCAGGGCAAAAGTAGCTCTCAAAGTCGATCATGAGTTACTCTTTATTACCGGGACCTGAAAATTTGTCTTTTTTTAACGGATCAGTTTTCTTTGGATGTCTGGATTTCTTTTTCTGGTCATGAATGATATTGGCCTCATCTATGGAATGCGTGGTATGAATATCATCTTCCTTCGCTGCCAGCATTGCAAGTTTGATATAAAATTTTTTCAGGGTTGCCAGCTCATCTGCAGTAAGATCCTCTACATCAATCAGGCGATTGCTTGCAGTAGAGGTGGCTGCTATTAGTTCATTCAGTTTTATCTGGATGGCAATCGTATCCTTGTTCTGTGATTGTTGAATTACAAATACCATGAGGAAGGTAATGATGGTAGTGCCTGTATTGATCACGAGCTGCCAGGTATCTGAAAATTTAAATACCGGACCCAACACGCCCCAGACTATAATTACCAGAAAAGCAAGGAGAAAGGCGGAAGAACTTCCGGCAGCTTTGGTTACTTTGGCGGAAAATTTTTCAAATACATGCGTGAAACTGTTTTTTTTCTTTTTTTTGCTCATATTGGTTTAATATTATTGAAGTGAACAATTTTACCTGATAACAATATCAATATCAATACCGAAATTTATTCAATGGTCCGGTTTGAGACAGCATTAAGGAAATTTGATAAGCAGGGTGAAAAGACCGGCTGGACCTATATTGAAATACCGGCGGATATTGCCGCAAAGATAAAACCTGGAGAAAAGAAATCTTACCGGGTAAAGGGGAAACTGGATAATCATACGTTAACGGGAGTAGCTATGCTGCCAATGGGTGCAGGGTCTTTTATTATACCTGTTAACGGAGATATGCGAAAAGCCATCGGTAAACGGCATGGCGCCATGGTGAAAGTGCAGCTGGAAGAAGATAAAAAGCCATTTCAATTCAATAAGGATTTCATGGATTGCCTGAAGGATGAGCCAAACGCCGCGCAATTCTTCAAAACCCTTTCAGGCTCCCATCAGCGATATTTTAGCAAATGGATTGATTCAGCTAAAACAGAACCCACCCGCGTAAAGCGGATAGCGCAGGCTGTTTCCGCCCTTTCAAAAAAAATGGGTTATCCTGAGATGATGCGAAGCCAGAGGAAAGATCAGGAATAGCTAATTACACTCTTTGCCTGGGATATGGGTTCCTTTAGCCCTCAAAAACAGCGGGATACTATATTTGCAGAATGATTAAGTCAATCAACGATTGTACCCATCCTTTTTTTATTGGTATTGCCGGAGCCGGCATGAGTGCAATTGCCCAGTATTTACAGGGTACCGGCAAAAAAGTATCGGGGAGCGACCGTTTTTTTAAAGAAGGTGAATTCAATGATGTCCGTTATAAGCTGGAAGCTGAAGGTATTCTGTGTTTTTTTCAGAACGGGGAAGGGATAACGGATCAGACTGATCTTGTTGTAGTATCCACCGCAGTAGAGGATACAGTTGCGGAAGTACAGAAAGCAAAACAGTTGAATATTCCGATCATCAAACGTTCCGAACTGCTGGCACTGATAGCAGAAAGTAAGAAAACAATTGCTGTTGGGGGAACAAGTGGCAAAAGTACTACCAGCGCCATGCTATATGATATTATGGAAAAAGGTGGAATGGAACCTGGTATTATCAGTGGAGCAGGATTGGTGAGCCTTATCAAAAAAGGAAAGATCGGAAATGCAAAAGTAGGGAAGGGTGACTGGCTGATCATTGAAGCAGATGAAAGTGATGGATCCATTGTACAGTATAAACCAGAAATTGGTTTGTTGCTGAATGTTGATAAAGACCATAAAGAGATTGAAGTGCTGATGGACGTCTTTGGTACCTTCAAAAGCAATAGCAAACTATTTATCGCCAATCAGTCCCATGTGCTTGCACGACAATTATCTGTTGATACAGCTAATGATTTTTCCACTACCGGGATTCCTGCAGGATACCAGGCTACGGATTTCAGACAGGATGGCCTGGCAATTTCATTTAAAATAAATGGGGTTGATTTCAATCTTCAGCTGGTGGGCCGTCACAATATGGAAAATGCTGTGGCGGCTGCAACTGTTGCAGCTATGACTGGAGTTCCATTGCAAACCGCAGCTGATGCTCTCCGGCATTATGAAGGGATTTATCGTAGAAACCAGGTATTGGGACAAAAACATGGAGTTTGGGTAATTGATGATTTTGCGCATAACCCCGTAAAATGCGCGGCAGCTATTGAAGCCTGTCAGCCAATAGCTCCCAAAGTCATTGGCTGGTTCCAGCCGCATGGTTACGGTCCCACAAAATTCCTGCGTCAGGATTTTGTAGAAGAGATCGTTAGAGTACTAAGGCCTGCAGATGAAATATGGATGAGTGAAATATTTTATGCCGGAGGTACAGCTACAAAGGACATATCAGCAAATGACCTGATCAATGATCTTAAGCAAAAGGGTAAGAACGCTTACTTTGCAGAGGACCGCAATGATCTCCTTGCAATGATAAGGCCTCATTTAACCGAAAACTGTGTATTGCTTTTGATGGGCGCAAGAGATCCATCTCTTGAACAATTTGCGCGACAGATATGGAAGGAGTTATAATCAGGCCAGACTATATTCCATTGGCCGCTGATTCCTTGTGGGGTGGAACAGATACCAGCAAAGTGTCAATAAAAGACTGAATTTGGCGTCGTCCTTTATTTTGGTTTTGCCTGCCAGATCAATCAGCATATCCTTTTCTTCAACCGCCAGTTCACATATAGCAACAGGATGCTGTATATCGTCTTTATAGATCGTTAATGCAGGATCTTTGGAATTATTATTTACTGAATAGAAATACCGCTCATTATTGAGTACAATGAAATCTTCATTGTTTTCTGAACCAGTATGACCAATATGAATTCCGTATTCATTGCGAAGAACAGTCTTGTTTTTTAAGAAACCTTCCTTACGGATAAGGAATACTCTTTTTTCATCGCCATATTCTATGCGTGCTGCATTGGAAGCAGGATTAAAGACCAGGGTCACCAGTTTCTTACCGTTATTCCAAAGCGCATAAACTGAGTAACCAATAGTTGATGCAACCGCTTCCCATTTCATACTTGTAGATTTTTGAGGTTTCGCTAATCGGGCAAAAAGTACATGAATAAATCAAGAGGGGTGGTGCTTAACCTAAAATTAATATTAACTTCATATACAGATCACCACGCGTGCAAAAACTGTGGACAAATGGCCTGAAATTCACTGAGTTTTGCATTTTTTACTTAATATGCGCCTATGCTTAAAGATGCTGAAAAACAGTTCCTCGAAATGGCCATAGAGCTTTCCCGGAAAGGGATGCAGGGTGGCTCCGGCGGCCCTTTTGGATGTATTGTGGTAAAGGATGGGAAGATCATAGGGGAGGGATACAATAAGGTAACTTCTTCTAATGATCCCACGGCCCATGCAGAAGTGGTTGCCATAAGGGAGGCCTGCAAGACATTAAACGATTTCCAGCTTGGCGGTTGTGATATTTATACCAGTTGTGAACCCTGTCCAATGTGCCTGGGTGCCATTTACTGGGCCAGACCTGACAGGGTCATTTATGCGAATACAAAGGAAGACGCAGCTGCTATTGAATTTGATGATGATTTCATTTACAAGGAGATCAATGCTACCATGGATGACCGAAGAATTCCATTCATACATGCTCCCCATGCTGATGCTTTACTGGTATTTAAAGAATGGAAAAATATGGAAGGCAAAAAGAAATATTAGATCAGGGGTGCTGCATCATCCGGTGAATGATCAAATAGCTGATCACTATGAGCAGAAGCAGGATAAGCATGGCAATATATATCCAGGGCTGATCTTTCAATACTAATTTCTGACGTCGCTGTCTTTTCTTCTCTACCTTTTTCCTGAGATCCCGGTTCAGCATTTCAACCACATGATTGATATGTTTCTTATCACTAAACTGCTGTAATCCTTCCAGGGCATCTCCGTCAAATTCGCTATCGATGAGCTTCTTCTCTACCTCATGCTTTTTTTCTTCAGACAGTTTGTCCTGCAGGTAAAGCAATAATGTTTCCTGATCAATATCTGTTTTAAGATTGGATAATATGTCTTTGAGATTTTCCCGCATATCATTCCTTTTTCATCTTTTTTTCCATCAGGATTTTCAGGTTCCGTTTACCGTTCTGGATATAACTCTTTACCTGTAATAAGGAGAACCCGGTGATTTCACTGATCTGTGAATAGCTTTTCTTTTGAAGGTAAAACAAAGTTACACATTGCTGCTGTTCTTTATTTAATTCCTGCAATGCGTGCTCCATCAGGTCAAGGGTATGATCTGTTTCTTCCAGCTTCTTCTTATCAGTTTCTTCGGGGGCAGGAAGGGACTGAGTATCCAGTTCAGTTGCTATCTTACCCTGCCTTTCCCTGAGCTTCATCAGGCAATGGTTCTTTGCCACCATGTAAAGCCATGACTTAAAGTATTCAACACGGTATTTATGCAATTCCTGTATGGCCTTCAGGAAAACCTGTTGCACACTGTCTTTGGCCTCTTCCTCATTTTTCAGGTATTTCATACACACACCAAGGAGAAGGAGTGTGTACCGTTGCAGCAATATGCCGAGCCACTCATTATTGTGATCGGCATGGAATTTCGCCAGTAATTCCTGGTCTGATAAATGGTCGTATTTACCTGTGTTCACGAATAGCAAAATAAGCAAATAGTGTTAATCGTGGTGAGTAATTGACAGCGGCTCTCATTCATGTCTCGCGAACCACAAAGTCAGTGTCTGATCATCGTCCCTGAGGCGCCTGAATGAAGACGCGTAAACCATGAGTACTGACCTTCCCAATAGAGATGCTTAAATGATAAAAATTCACATTTCCATTTCAGTTATTTTCGCAAAAAAGAATATGGATTACGCCCTTGTTTCAGTTCCTGCCGCACCAGTCAGAAGAAAGCCTAACCATCGTGTGGAAATGGTGAGCCAGCTACTGTTTGGAGAGGCAGTGAGGGTAGTCCGCGAGAAAGGGGAGCTTTGGGTGAAGGTCCGTAGCCTGCATGATAATTACGAAGGCTGGACAACAAATACGCTCCTGCAGGAAGTAACCAAAGAAGAAGCCAGCCAGTATTGCGAATATGTTTCGGCTGGCCTGGTCAATACCATTCAAATCAATAATATCGACACGCAAATTCCCTGGGGTGCATCCCTGCCTTCGTTTGGAAATGGTAAAGGAAGGATTGGCAGGCATTCCTATTCATTCAATGGCTCTTTAATAAAGAGAGAAGATCAGGAACCAGGGGAGGAATTATTGAGGAAACTGGCAATGCCCTGGCTGAATGCGCCCTATCAATGGGGAGGCCGTACTATTTTTGGGGTTGACTGCAGCGGCTTTGTGCAGGTAGTATATAAAATGATGGGACTTGATCTTTCCCGAGATGCATGGCAACAGGCCCAGGAAGGTAAAACCGTAAAAAAATTAAAGGAAGCTGTTTGTGGTGACCTGGCTTTTTTTGATGATAAAGAAGAGATTGTGCATGTGGGGATCCTGTTAAGCAGTGAGCAGATCATTCATGCTTCCGGCAAAGTCAGAATTGATACAATTGATAAGAAAGGGATCATTCGGGCTGACACTGGCAAGCGAACCCACTCACTTCGCGCGATAAAACGGCATTGGTAAAACGGTCTCATTTTCTTCCGTTTTAAAACGAAGAGTAATGTTTAAAACCAGTTCATTCTTATCCTTCACTTCGGCCCAAAGTACTGTAGCAGGGGCCAGGCTGTAATATGGGACAAAATAATTGTGGAAGGCTCCCGTTATCTCAGAGTCTTTACTCATTTCTTTATATCCGGTATCAAAGAATTTGCGTTGGGTTTGACGATGGATCTTTTCAAATTCCCTTTTCAACTCTTCTCTCCCTTTTTTATCATCGTCCAGGTAGGCCAGTAACGAGTACTGGAAAATGGTATCGGCCGCTTTGGCCGAATCTGAGAAACCTACAGATACCTGCTGTAATAATATTTCTATACGCTTTGGTTTAAGGAAAAAAGGGTTATACGTTTTATAGGTTCCATAAAAAGTATAAAATGATGTGTCTGTTCTTTTCTGGATATCCTTATTGGAAATATCAGGATCATTGATCAGGTGTTTCAAAAAATCACTGAAATGGCCCTTGAATGGATCAGAACGGAAGTATTCATCAGCAAATTTATAAAGTCCCTGCTGAGTGGGGTCAACCGCCCGGCGCTGAGCCTTTAAGGTGATTACCGGAAGGGATAATACAAGTAGGAGGATAAGCTGCTTTCTCATAATTTGGTATGGAACTCAAATGTAATGTCCAAACGGAAAAGGCAGATATAAGGGGGAGTTAAAAAATAAACAGCAGCCATTTAATTAAATATTCCTTTCACCCATTTAACGATCAGGCTATCCCAATGCAACATACGGAAAGCTGTATAAATAAGTACAACCGCGAATATTTTACGCAGTGCCTCCTGTGATAGTTGCAGAGCCAGTTTACTGCCCAGCCATCCTCCCGCTATAAAAGCAATGCTCATGATGAGCACAACTTTGATATCTATATATCCTTTATTGTAATAATTGATCACTGCAAAAATTCCCACAGGCAATAATAGCAGTCCGAGAGATGTACCCTGGGCCGACTGTTGGGAAAATCCCAGGAACAGGACAAGGCAGGGAACTATGATAACACCACCACCTACACCTACCAGGCCGCTCAATACTCCGGCGAAAAACCCTACCAGGGCCAAAAGAAGCACCAGTTGTACCGTCATATTTTTAGATTGAATGGGTTTCATAAATCAGCCTTTGAATTGATCTTTGTAAAGATCAATGGCGTTTTGTATGATCTTGCAGGCAGTGGCTGCATCCTGGAAGTTATCGATCGCAACTTTTTTATTCTCCAGGACCTTGTACTGCTCAAAGAAGTTTCTCAACTCCAGTAAAAAGTGATTGGGAAGATCTTCCATCTTCTGGTAATGATTTACGGATGGGTCCTTTGTGGCCACGGCAATGATCTTATCATCCATTTGGCCTGTATCTATCATTTGCATGTTACCTATCACGGTGGCATCAACGAGGCAAAGTGATTGTATGGATTGTGAGCAAAGTACCAGGATATCCAGGGGATCTCCATCCTGTCCCAGCGTCTGGGGTATGAATCCATAATTGACGGGGTAATGAAAGGAAGAATAAATGACCCTGTCGAGCCTCAATAGCCCGGTATCTTTATCTACTTCATATTTGGCCCTGGAACCTTGCGGTATTTCAATTAATGCATTAACTCTTTGCGGGGCTTTGGATCCATAATGTACTCCATGCCAGGGGTGATTAACAGTAAGCATAAATAGAAATTTAGAGGCGGGAAATTTTCATGCCTGCGTAGGTAGCCAGGAGTCCCAGCAACACACTTCCCGCGATATAGGAAAAAAATAGTCCCAGTTTTTGTTCTTTTAATAGCGCCATGCTTTCCAGTGAATAGGCTGAGAAGGTAGTATAGCCGCCACAGATGCCAGTCATTAAAAACAGCTTCCAGTGTTCGTTACTTGCAAAGGATTTAAAAGTAATTCCCCAAAACAAACCTATCAGAAAGCAACCGGTAATATTTACAGTAAATGTGCCCCAGGGAAAGGAACCGGGGTAGTGGCCTGAAAACCATTTCTGGCTCAGGTAGCGGGCCACACTTCCGATGGCGCCGCCCAATCCTGCTAATACGATATTTTTTATCATCTGGCTGTATCAATGGCTAATTTGCCGGGTCGCGCGGTATCCATATCATGCTGGTAAAGATATTTCAGATCAACCAGCCACAGGTTATTTACTTTTAACACCTTAAGTGTATCATGATCTTTTTTAAATGAATTGGAATACACTACTACCGTAGTTGAATCATTGACTGGGTTAACCTGGTGAATATTGATCGTAGATGCCCTGTAAGAATTGATGGTTTCAACAGGTGCGCGCTCATAATTGCGTTCTGCCACGTCCAGGAATTGCAGGTTAGCTGTATCCTGTAGCATATATTGCCTGGCTTCACTGAATTTACCGTCAAGGGCTGAACGGATAAAATTCCTTGCAGCATCTACATCATTTTCGGATTTGGATGTTTTGTCGTTGTTGCAGGCCCCCAAAATAAAAAGCAGGAATGAGGCAGATAGGATCTTTTTCATTCCTGCAAATTACAAAGAATATAGTAGGTTAACTTATTGGGGCTGTTTCAATTTTTCAAGCGCCTTCATGGTTTCTTCCAGTTTCTTTGGATCCACTTTTTTAAAAGCGCTATCCATTACTTCCAGGCCTTTTTGTACGGATACGGAATCAACTCCTCCCATTCCATTCATGTTGTCATCACCATTCATTCCACTGCGTTTGTTCTTTTGGTCCATTCCCATTTTCATCAAAGTGGCCATGCTGAAATCTACTTTCCAGGCCCCATCTTCTTTCTTGAGTGGGAACTCAACTTCATCTTCTTTCTTTTTATTCTTAACGGATACAGTAGCATTATCACCGTTGATCTTTGCTTCACCGACTTCCATATTTTTAAACTCTTCAGTTGGGTCTTCTTTGTCCTTTATCTGGTCTTTCATTTTTTCAGCCATATCGAGGCCTTTTTTCATCATATCCATAGTGGCCTTGCTGTCTTTGGTCGCAAGCTTGGTGGCACCATCGATATCCTTTTTAGCCAGTTTTTCGAAAAAGGCAACAAGTACTTCCTTTGGACTGGCATTACTCATGCCCCCACCACCGCAGCCGGTGGATATGCTTCCCACAGCGATCGCCAGTAAAAAGAAACTGAAGATTTTTTTCATGTTATCGTTTTTTGGTTAGGGCAAATGTAGGTTTTTATCGGGGACATATACAAGGTATTAGTAATCGATTCTTTTTATTAATCGACATCTATCATTTAAGTAGAGGTCATCTGGTGAAATACCAAAAGGCCACTCCCTTGCCTTGATAGTTTCACCAAGTGCTCCGGATAATGAACGGTCGAGGCATTTAAATACGAACTCGGAACAATACATTCTGTCGTCCGTAAGAAAATTAAAGTACAGGTCAAACCGAAGTCCTGCTGCATAATACCTTCGAACAATGCTGGTTAGTGAATCGTATTGTTGCGGTTGCAGTTCATATCGGTAAATGGCAAACCGATCCGCTTCCGGGGGAAGGCAAAAATTGTCGATCGGGTCACGTCGCAATTTCTGGCTGGGATTATAGTTTCCTCCCAGCGCATGATAAACAAAGAGCGTATCATTCTCCAGTAGTATGATCCCGCAATGTGAGAAAGAAGTATCTACACGGTTGAAGCTTCTTGCTGTACGGCTCACTTCATCTGTCCCATTTCTCAAAATGATATCTCCGCTTTTGATCATGGGCCTTATGCTATCCAGCCGTAGCTGGTATTGGCTGGCAGGTGCAGTACCTGTTACCAGGGATGTATTGTTTTTACAGGCAAGGGTAAAAAACAAAAGGTAGCCAAGTGGCCACCTTAAGAGAAACTTATTTTTTGTAAACCTGTTCAATTTATCGCTGTTGTTCACCCTGGGTCTTGTCGTGCTCCTTATTATAGGCCCTCAGGATAGCTTTCACCAGCCGGTGACGAACAACATCCTCTTCATCCAGTTCAATATGGCCAATGCCATCAATGTTTTTAAGGATGCGGGTTGCAGTCATCAAACCGCTTTTCTGGTTACGTGGAAGGTCTACCTGTGTAAGGTCGCCAGTGATGATAGCCTTGGCATTGGCGCCAATACGTGTGAGGAACATTTTTATTTGCAGGTCTGTAGCATTCTGCGCTTCATCCAGAATGATGAATGCATTATCCAGCGTACGCCCACGCATATAAGCCAGTGGTGCAATTTCGATGGTCCTTGTGCTCATATAATACCCAAGCTTGTCGGCCGGGATCATATCGTCCAGGGCATCATACAATGGACGCAGGTAAGGATCGATCTTTTCTTTCAGGTCACCCGGCAGGAAGCCAAGGCTTTCACCGGCTTCAACAGCAGGCCTGGTCAGAATGATCTTTTTTATCTGTTTGTTCTTTAGTGCCCTTACAGCAAGTGCCACAGCGGTATAGGTCTTACCGGTACCGGCCGGACCTATTGCAAACACGATATCGTTCTTTTCGGCTTCCTGAACCAGTTTCTTCTGGTTGGCGGTACGTGCCCTTACGCTTTTTCCATTTGGGCCAAATACCAGCACCTCGTTGGGATTGCGTTCTATAAAATTATCTATAGTTTCTGCATCATCCCCTCCCAGTACCTGCTCAAAATAATTCTCACTCATGTGGCCGTTCCTTTCCAGGTAAGACACAATAAGTTCGATCTTTTCGCGGGCATTTTCTATCTGTTCAGGAGCTCCTGACAGCTTGATCTGTTTACCACGAGAAAGAATTTTGAGAAGCGGGAATTTTTTTTTGAGAATGTCCAGTTTACCGTTGTTTACGCCGAAGAACTCTATGGGGTTTACGGTTTCAAGGTTGATAATTGTTTCAGTCAATGCGGATCTTTTAATCGAATTTCTAAAACCGGCAAAGGGTGACACCGGGTTATACTTCGTCTTCTGAGTTCATATACAGAAGCCTACCCCTCTAATTCAAATATAATTTATTTACATAAGAATTCCATGAAGATTCTTATTCACAGGTGTGAATTCGATCTTAAATTTTTACGTTATGGTTTTTGTCCCAACTAACCATTACTTAACGCTTACTTCTATTATCTCATCTGTTTCATTCAAGGCAGTAGCCGGTAAATAAACAAATAAACCTTCCGGTTGTTGCTTCCACTTCAAAGTTTGTCTGGATGAGAAGCTTTGCACACCTGCCACTTTTTGTGTAATCCGCGGCAATAATATAAAATCCTGTGAAGGGGCATTCAAAATATGTATGAACAATTTTTTATCTTTTTGGGTTACTGTTCCCCATTCTGGCGTGGAAATTACATTCCCTCTTGTTCCGTAAATGCTTTCTCCATTCTTTTGTAACCACTCACCAACTTTTTTCAGTGTATCCACAAACTCCTGCTGGATCTTTCCATCTGCCTGTGGTCCCACATTCAACAGGAAATTGGCATTATGGCCTGCAGCCTTTACAAGGTATTGAATGAGGGCCTTTGAAGTTTTGTAATTCCTGTCAGTAATATTAAATCCCCAGGCGCCATTGATTGTTTCACAGGTTTCCAGCGGTAGATTACTGACTCCGCCTGAATTCCATCCATGTGAGTTACCTCCCGGAAGGTCCTTTTCAAAGGCCTGGTAATCTTCCCCAGGTTTTATATCACTATGGTGGTTATTACTGATCATCACCTCCGGGCGAAGCCGGTGGATGAGCTGATAGATCTCTTCGTAATGCCAGTTTGCAGTTTTTCGTTCCCAGTCCCCATCAAACCAGATACCAGCCACTACATCCCCATAATTGGTGAGCAATTCCGTGAGCTGGGTTTTCATAAAATTGATATAGCTGTCCCAGTCAGTGTCCTCAGGCCTGCCATTGACAATGTTTTTGCCAAACCCATAATCCTTCCTTCCCCAATCCAGAAGAGAATAATAGAAATTCAATTTCAATCCTTCTGCTTTGCAGGCCGCTGCAAGATCCTTCATGGGATCTTTCTTATAAGGAGTGGCATCCATTATATTGTAAGAACTGGCCTTTGTATTGAACATGCTGAAACCATCATGGTGGCGGGAAGTGATGGTAATATACTTCATGCCTGCAGCTTTGGCTATCTGCACCCATTCATTGGCGTTGAAATCATGCGGGTAGAACTCGTTGGCTATTTTGCTGTATTTTTCGTACGGTATCTTTTTGTTGAACATTACCCATTCTCCATCAGCCAGCAGACTATAAATTCCCCAATGAATGAACATTCCGAATTTACGGTCCTGGAACTCCTGCCTGTTCTTCAGGTTTTCAGCAGTGGGGATGTAGGCAGTCTGGGAATAAGAAGCATTAAGGAAGCCGGTAACAATTATAAAGGCAATCAGTTTTTTCATATCGAAACGTTTGTTGCCGGAAGATAATAAAAAGGACCTACCAGCGCGCCACGATCTTGAAATTTACCAGCCTGGGTGTCAATCGCTGCGGCATGGCAAAAGTAGTATTGGAGAAGTCTTTTATCAATAAATAAGAGATAGTGTTATCGCGGTCAATGATATTGAAAACCTCCAGGCTCGCCCAGATATCATCAAACCCTCTGAATGGACTATGGCTTCTGCGTTTTCCACGATCACTATCCAATAACAATGCGCTGAATCCAATATCTGCCCGGATATAGGCAGGGATCTCCAGTCCATTACGGTATTTGACACTGTTGGGAATATTATAAGGAAGATTGGAGCCATACAGCAGGTTCAGGTACATCTTGAAATTCTTATTGGTAGCAAGGTAATCCTGAAAGAACATGCCGAAGGTGATGCGCCGGTCAGTGGGGCGCCGTACCCATCCTTTTTCTTTTGTTACACTATCAATGGGTTGATTGAATTCATCAAGGGTATATTCTTTGTAAGTATCGCCCCTGATATCTTCCTTTGTATTCATGATACCCAAACTGATCCAGCTTTCTGCATCTTTTACCAACTCACCATAAAGTCTCATTTCAATACCTGCTGCGTATGCTTTGGCGCTATTCTCACCGAAATACCGGATCCGCACATTATCGATATCATAGGGCACCACATCAGTCATGGATTTATAATATGCTTCGGTAGTCCAACGCATGGCGCGGCCCCAGCCACTGAAATTATAATCAAAGCCCAATACACCCTGCCAGCTTTTTTGTGCTTTTACATTTGTATTCAGTGTTCCATCGTATCGCCTTAGTTCTCTATAAAATGGAGGTTGATTATAAGCGCCGGCCGCGGGCCGGAATATAAAGTCACGGCGCCAGTCGGGTTTCCAGCTTA
>JAJKIP010000259.1 GCA_021154405.1 Segetibacter sp.
CCCTATAACTCCCTTATAATTCCCTATATGTTCCATATAACTCCACTATAACCCTTTTTACTCCGTTCCTTATTTAAGGTAACGGTCCCTGATAATATTTACATGATGCTGACAGTGACCGGCAATTATGAATCCCAGGCCCATGACATAGTTTGGATTATTGTTGGCAATTCCTCCTGATTCCAATTGTTCACTATCAAAGCTGGCAAATAATTGTTCAGTTGCTTTACGGATAGTGATAAACTCGTCCATCATATCTTTCCATTTGCGATTTCCCGCTTTGGAATGCGCCGCATAGGAATCTTCATCAAAACCGGGAAGGTTCTGCTGCTCCTTTCTCGAAAAACAAAGTGCTCTGTATGACAGAATGCGCTCAGTATCGATTATATGCTGAAATGCTTCTCTCAGGGTCCATTTACCAGGAGCATAAGAATAGTCTTGTTTATCAGCTGGAATTGACTCCATAAGACTTAGGAAATCCTTTCCCAAATCATGGAGAGCTACCCGTACATCATTCTGTGGCACCTGGTTAATATATCTGTGAAAGAAAGAACCAACACGTGTAAGATCCGGACGAGGCATATTTTCAATTTTATAAGTTAAAGGAAATGGTTATGTGGTGAAGGTCGGAATTTCCAGGAAAAAGAAGGTGCCGGTCAGCAGCAAGACAGGGGAGCCGGTTGCAACTGCGTAAATGAGGTATACATTTTGGGGCCTTTATTTTTTAAAGTATCATTATGCCTGTTAAATCTGTATTCCTGTGTAGCGTATTCTTCACGTCAATAATACTGACAGCAAGTCTTTCTCACTTACTGTCCCTGAATAACAAAATTAAAATGCCAGCCAGTGAATATCTGACAGCCCAAAAGGTGTATGCTGGTTGTGCATTGCTGGCAATACCTGTAATACTTGCAATAATATCAGTTCTTGTTCAACTAATTGTTATCAGGCGAGGGTACGAAGGCTTCGGACTTACTCTTGCAGCATTTATTTCGCTTGTAATTACACAGGTTATATTCTGGGTATTTACATTTCCTGCAAACAGGCAAACAGATAATTGGACAAAATTGCCCGCGAATTGGGAAAAGCTTAGAACCCAATGGGAATATTCACATGCTACGGCTTCAGTACTTAACCTTCTGGCATTGGTCCTGTTGATCCTTGCTCTTCTGAAAAACCTTAGAACAAATATTTAGGCTTCCGAACAGACAAAATGCCATGTTTTTGACCTAATCACTGAACAGCGAATTTTTGACCATTGATTCATCAGTTGTTCATCAGTTGTTCATCAGTTGGTCGTCAGTTGGGTTAATTGATGTGCTTTGCAACAAAAAAGACGGCAGTAATACTGCCGTCTGATTTATTAGACATTGAAATTCAGTATGTTATAATTATCCTTTAGCTTTTTGCTTCACTTTTGACTTTGAAGGCTTCTTATTATCACCCTGAAGGGTAGATGCCAATTTTGCAGCTTCATAAGCATTGATCAAACCTCCAGAGCTGCTAAGGTCGCTGAAATCTTCATCTTCCTTGGTAGCAGGATTTTTAGCTTTTATAGTCGGTTTTATTGCCGAATTTTTAATCACATATTTGATCTGGGCTGGAGAAAGGTTGGGAAAATATTCCATTAAAAACGCCGCCATACCTGCTACAACAGGGGAGGCCATACTGGTGCCCTGGAGATTCTGGTAGGTATTGCCGCCCGGAACGGTTGAATAGATCCTTACGCCCGGAGCAAATACATCCACATTTTGCTTTCCATAATTGGAGAATCCTGCCACAAGACCACCTGCTTTAGGATCACCGCTGGCTCCAACTGTTATCCAGTTGGGCTCAACTGTACCGTCCAGTAAATGAGCAGAAGGGAAGTTTTTTGAAGTATCAATATCCTGTGCGCTGTTTCCTGCTGCCTGAACTAATAAAACACCTTTGCTTTCGGCATATTTAGCGGCTTCATCCACCCATTTCTTTTCAGGAGAGAACCCTTTACCAAAGCTCATATTGATCACTTTGGCGCCGTTATCCGCGGCATAGCGGATGGCAAGTGCAATATCCTTATCATGCTCATCACCATCTGGAACGGCACGGATCATCATCACTTTTACATTATCTGCCACTCCGTTCATTCCAACGCCATTATTACGCGCAGCGCCTATAATACCGGTAACATGTGTTCCATGCAGGGCGGCATTTTTGCTCACCATTACATTGGGGTTACCATAAAACCGGTCGTTGAAATCATTGTAATTATCTTTAACTATATCATCACGATAATCTTTAGGAGGAGTTTCTACTGACTCACCTTTGCTGATCTCACCTTCAATATCCTCGAGGATCTGCATATTGGTGATATCATAATTATCATTGGCTTTGCAGAGATTGAGATAAAGCGTTCTTGCTCTGGTAGCATTGAAATCTACCGGTTTGTAATCTTTCAGTTCATTACCATTGAACTGCTCTTTACCGAGATCTTTTGCAATAATAGAATCTCCTTTTTTCAGAGAGGGAAGCATTTGTTTCAGGAAAGAGATCTCTTCAAGATCAATTTCACCAATCACATCCTGTTTTGCATCCAGGTAGGTTTTGTATTCGGCTTTTTCCTCTGGTGAAAGCGTGCTTTCATCAACCTGCTTATTGCCCCATTTACCTTTCAGCTTATGATAAAGTCTCACTGCCTCATATGAATCCTTCTCCACATTACGGCCATCTTTTCCACCCAGGAAGTTCCATCCATACACATCATCTACATAACCGTTATTATCATCATCAATACCATTGCCAGGAATTTCTTTGGGATTTTTCCAGAGAATTGATTTCAGATCTTCGTGAGTTGTATCAACACCGGAATCAATTACAGCAACGATTACCGGCGTACTTTTCAATTTCTTTGATTTTACGAAATCATAGGCTTTTTCTATACTGATCCCGTAATAGCCACTGTCTTTAAGATCCATCAGATGCCATCCATTGGGAACGGAGGCCTTCTGTCCAAACATCACCAGGCTGCAGGCACTCGCCATCATTATCAGGAGGGTACGTTTCAAAAATCTAGTCATTTATCAGGTTTTTTATGATCTGTAAAATTGCTAAAAGCGGCAAAATTAGTGGTTACCACTCATAAATTTTATGAGATATTAATCAGACAATTTTGAGACAATCCGAGAATTAAAACCCCCGCATCCGCCTTAAGCGGAGCAGGGGTTTGGTTATTTATTGATGCAAGTCAGGTATTATTGGTTGCTTACCTTCATCTCCACACGCCGGTTTTTAGCCTTTTCTGCAGCAGTTTTACCGGTGCTGATCAGCCTGTCGGGTCCATAACCGATAGCTGTGAGACGTGAAGCGGCAATGCCTTTGGACTCCAGGTAAGCCTTAACATTATTGGCCCTGGCCTGGGAAAGCCTCTTATTACTTTCATACACCCCGTCATTGCTGGTATGACCTTCAATGGTCAGTTTCAGTTCAGGGTTGGCCTTCAGGATATCGGCAACTTCATTGAGGGTCTTGAGGGATTCAGGTGAAATATCAGCCTTGGTAAATTTGAACTGTATACGTTTAGCGGCATAATTAACCTTCTCTACGATCTCCTTTTTGATCTCAGGACAGCCACCATTTGCCTTGGAACCCTTCACTGATGGGCATTTATCTTCCTCATCGTTGATACCATCACCATCCGTGTCTGGAACCGGGCAACCCTGATAACGTCCAAAACCTGCAACAGTAGGACATTTATCATCTTTATCAACCACACCATCTTTATCGGTATCAGCAAATGGGCAGCCATTATTATCCTTTGGACCTCTTACATCAGGACATTTATCGTCCTTATCCAGAATACCGTCGCCATCTTTATCAGGGTAGGGGCATCCTTTATTATCTGCCGGACCCGACACTTGTGGACAACCATCCTCTTTATCCATAATACCATCTCCATCAGAATCAGGGCATCCACCAAATGCTTTTGAACCAGCTGCATCAGGACATTTATCTTTTTTATCAGTGATTCCGTCTTTATCGCGATCATTAGTTCCGCGGGCAACAGATTTACCGAGGTAGACTCCCAGCGAAATTCCTTTTATTTCATGTCTGAATGTTCCGGTATAAGCAGGAGATTCATAAATATCGTTGAAGCCGCGACTGTAATTGGCGGTAAGCGTTACACGACCAATTTCAAATCCGGCCAATCCATTCACACCATAATCATAAGTAGTATACTTGCCGGGACCTTTTCCAACCTCGGGGTCAAGGTTCTCGTCCACAAAATATCCGCCGCTTTTGGTAATGGCCTCTGACTTCAGATAACCATCGAATAAGAAGGAGAAATAAGGGCCGCCGCCAATAATGAATTTCACTTTATTACCCAGCGGAAGTTTAACTACCAGGTTCAATGGAATATCCAGGTAATTCAAAAACTCTTCGCGTTTCCAGTTTAGCGTATCATGAATGGTTGTATCCATGATCTCATTGTACTTTCTACCCTTATGATAAAAAAGCACATTGGGCTGAAACACAAAATTTCCACTCTTGCTAATGGGGAGATCAGCATTCAATCCGAAATGAACTCCGGTTCGCGGAGAATAATTTTTCTTAATGGTATTCCAGTTTGGAAGATCATTTTTTTCCAGGATATCAGATTGATGTCCGCCTCCAAGAATGCCAATTCGTAATTGAGAGTAGGTAGTAGTGGAAAGTATGAGGGCGGCCAGTAACAGAGTAAAAATTCGTTTCATGGATAAGAAATTGGATTTGGGATAAAGATTCTACTGTAAAAATTGGAAATATTTCCGGAATAACAAAAAAACTAAATAGTAAAACTCTCAGTTTCAGCTTCTAACAACGCTAATTTACGTGGTTTATTATCCTACACATGGAATTTTATTCCCTGCGCCAGAGGGAGATTTGTACTATAGTTGATAGTGTTGGTTTGCCTTCTCATGTAAGCCTTCCAGGCGTCACTTCCGCTTTCTCTGCCTCCGCCGGTTTCCTTTTCTCCACCAAAGGCACCTCCGATTTCGGCTCCACTGGTCCCAATATTTACGTTGGCAATGCCACAATCAGATCCCGCAGCAGAAAGAAATTGCTCAGCCTCACGCAGATTCAGGGTCATAATCGAGGAGGAAAGGCCCTGAGGCACTCCATTCTGAATGTTAATCGCCTCATCAATGCCTTTATATTTCATCAGGTAAAGAATAGGAGCAAAAGTTTCATGCTTTACTATTGCCAGATCAGGTATTACCTCCGCTATGCAGGGTTTAACATAACAGCCGCTCTCATACCCATCGCCTGAAAGCACTCCACCTTCCACAATGAATTTTCCTCCCTGCCTCTTGCAATCTTCTATTGCATCCAGGTACATTTTTACTGCATCCTTATCAATAAGTGGGCCTACATGATTCTTTTCATCCAGCGGATTACCGATGCTCAATTGCCTATAGGCATTCGTTAATTTATCTTTTACATTGGAATATACTTCTTCATGGATGATCAGCCGGCGACTGGTAGTACATCTTTGTCCCGCAGTTCCAACAGCACCAAACAATGAACCCAGAATCGCGATATCAAGGTCTGCATCCTTTGAAATGATAATTGCATTGTTACCTCCCAGTTCAAGCAAAGCCCTACCCAACCTTGCTCCCACGGCTGCACCTACAGCTTTTCCCATTCTGGTTGAACCCGTAGCTGATACAAGAGGTACGCGAGTATCATTGCTCATCCATTCACCCACATCACGACCACCAATTAGGATTCCTGAAACACCTTCTGGTATTTTGTTCTTTGCAAAAACTTCCTGAACTATATGCTGGCAGGCTACCGCACATAATGGTGTTTTTTCTGAAGGCTTCCATATGCATACATCGCCACAAACCCAGGCAAGCATACTGTTCCAGCTCCAGACTGCAACCGGAAAATTGAATGCAGAGATTATACCCACAATGCCGAGAGGATGATACTGTTCATACATGCGGTGACCGGGCCGCTCACTGTGCATGGTGAATCCCTGTAATTGCCTGGACAAGCCAACAGCAAAATCACAGATATCGATCATTTCCTGAACTTCCCCATATCCTTCCTGCAGGCTTTTACCCATTTCATAAGAAACAAGTTTTCCTAAAGGTTCTTTGTAATGTCGCAAGGCTTCACCGATCTGTCTTACTATTTCACCACGTTTGGGAGCAGGAACCAGTCTCCATTGTTTAAATGCTTCTTCCGCCTGATGAATTACTTTTTCATACGCATCCTTATCAGCACCAGTAACTGAAGCAATGAGTTTTCCGTCAACAGGTGAATAAGAGTCAATATTCTCACCAGTGCTTTTGATCCAGTTTGCACCTGTACTTACTCCCAAATTCGTTTTCTCAATGTGTAATGTTTTAAGAAATTCCATATAGTAAATTTTGAAATATTCGTCCGCCGCGGCGGAGAGAACAGATTAGTACTGTTCATCCTTGTTGGGGAACTGCCCGCCCTTTACATCCTGCACGTATTGCTGTACAGCCTTTGAGGCCATTTCGTGAATGTTCAGGTATTGCCGGAGGAAACGGGGCTTGAATTCTGTATTTATGCCGAGCATATCATGCATCACCAGCACCTGTCCATCACAACCGCTTCCGGCACCAATCCCAATAGTGGGGATCTTTATACTTTTAGAAACTTCTTTTGCCAGTGTAGCAGGTATCTTTTCCAGCACAATAGCAAAGCAGCCGGCTTTTTCGAGAAGTTTAGCATCCTCTCGCAGCTTGTTTGCTTCCATTTCTTCTTTGGCCCTTACGGTATATGTTCCGAATTTATAAATAGACTGTGGAGTAAGCCCTAAATGTCCCATAACAGGGATACCTGCTGATACTATTTTCTTAACTGATTCCAGGATCTCTTCGCCACCTTCCACTTTTATACAATGCGCACCTGTTTCCTTCATGATACGGACGGCTGAAGCCAGGGCTATATCAGAATTGGACTGATAGGATCCAAAAGGAAGATCAACCACTACGAGGCATCGTTCTGCACCACGGATCACGGATGAAGCATGATAGATCATCTGGTCAAGTGTGATGGGCAGCGTAGTTTCATGCCCTGCCATAACATTGCTTGCCGAATCTCCAACCAGTATCACATCTATGCCAGCGCTGTCAATGATCCTTGCAAATGAAAAATCATACGCCGTTAGCATAGATATCTTTTCACCTGCCGCCTTCATCTTCTGAAGAGTATTGGTAGTTACGCGCTTTACTTCCTTGTTCATTGACATTGGGAGCAATTTAAATTAATCCGCCGCGGCGGAGGGCGTAAAGATAGCAGTTCAGCTTCATACATAAGTGATATGCGGTAATGATGCTGTACGGATGCAGTATAGTCTAGATTTCAACTGCTTTGGACTTCACCTCTTCATACAGGTTATGAATTAACCCATCTGCAAGACCGATCTTGGGCACATATATTTCTTCAGCATCTGCCCAGCGCATAACGTTTATATGTATTAACAATGCAGGCACGATCACATCAGCACGGTCTTCACGAAGTTTGTAGAGGGTCATTCTCTGCTGAAGGGACATTGTACTGAATTCTTTATAATAATCTCGCAGCAGGTCTAACTGAAGTGGTTTACCTTCTTTACGTTTTGAGAGAGAGAATATTTTGTTGATATTACCACCTGAACCAATCACGGTGACGTGATGATATCCCTTGGTCTTTGTTTTAATAAATTCTTTCATTTCTGTCCAGGCAGCTTCATTCACCTGGTTTTTCAACAGGCGGATGGTGCCGATATTGAAGGATTCCTTGAAGATCAGTTTAGCATCACTGAAAAAAGTCAGTTCTGTACTACCACCGCCAACATCAATGTATAAATAGGATTCTTCAGTATTCAGGTTCTCGGCAACATGATTTTCATAAATGAAAGAAGCCTCATCCTGTCCACTGATAACATTGATATCAATTCCTGTTTCGAGTTTTACCTTCTTCAATATTTCACTGGAGTTGCTGGCATCCCGCATGGCAGAAGTGGCACAGGCTTTCAGATGCTTAACACCATAAACATCCATCAGTAACTTATAGGATTTAATGGTCTTGACCAATCTTTCTGCTTTGACCGGAGTTATCTCACCCTTGTCAAACACATCAAAACCGAGGCGAAGAGGCACCCTGATAAGGGCAACCTTTATAAATTCCGGTGTAGATTGAATACCCGGAATAACATCTGTAATCAATAATCTTGCTGCGTTACTTCCAATATCAATTGCTGCCAGTCTCACTATGGGTTAGGGTTTTTTTGAACAAATAATTATATGTTTCAACCTGGGCCCTCACTTTTTTCCGCGTTGTTCTCACATATTCATTAGTCAAATCATTATCGAGCCACCTGGCTTTCACATTATCCTGCATCTGGATATTGAGTATTTCAATCAGTTCCTGTTTTATCTCCTCATTCCAGATCGGACAGGTTGCCTCCACACGATGTTCCAGGTTTCGCATCATCCAGTCAGCCGAAGATATATAAACTTTCTCTTTGCCATGGTTGTGAAATACCCACACCCGTGCATGTTCCAGGTATTCGTCAACAATACTGATAGCTCTTATGGGTCTTCTGAATTTTTTATTCTCAGTGAGCATGCAAAATATTCCCCGTATGATCAGTTTAATGGGAACTCCTTCGCGGGCTGCCTCATAAAGTTTGGCGATCATTCCTTCATCGGAAAGAGAATTCATTTTTAAGGTAATACCGCTGGGCTTGTTCTTCCTCGCCTGCCTGATCTCCTCATCAATCAGTTTATATAACTCCTTCCGAAGTATGGTAGGGCTGGGTATGATAGTATCGCAGTTTTTCAATGAATGAAGATCAGACCGGTGATGTTCCAGGTAATTGAACATACGGCTGATGTCCATCATGATCCTGGCGTTAGAGGTAAGCAGGCAATGATCTCCGTAGATCCTTGCTGTCTTTTCATTCAAATTACCCGTACTTATAAAACCATAGAGCTGCTGTTTTTCCTTTACACGCTTCCGGATAAGACACATTTTTGCATGGATCTTCATATCTGGCATGCCATGTAATACTTTTACGCCTTCGTCTTCCAACAGCTGTTTCCATTCAATATTTGCTTCTTCATCAAACCTTGCCCTGAGTTCAAGTACCACAGTAACCTCTTTGCCATTTCTTACCGCATTGATCAGTGCGTTAATTATGCGTGACTGGCTTGCCATCCGGTAACACGTGATCTTGATGTAAGTAACTTCCGGATCAAATGCAGATTCCCTGATTATATCTATCAGGGGAGCAAAGGAGTGATAAGGAAAATGGAGCATGATATCACGCTCAAGCACTACATCAGTAACACGGCTTTCCAATAGCAGGGGATGATCAAACGGTTTTTTTCGGGATTTTGTGATCTTGAATACTTCCGGAAAATCCATAAAATGGCGGAAGTTATGAATACGACCACCGGGAATAAGATTGTCTTTCTTGGAAAGATTTAGTCTGCGTGTCAGGTATTCAAGCAATCCCGGATCCATTTCTTTATCATAAACAAAACGGACTGGTTTTCCCTTACGACGGTTCTTCAATCCCTTTTCTATTTTCTGAATGATATTGGTAGAAAGATCATTGTCTATATCAAGTTCGGCGTCACGGGTTACCTTGAACACATGGGCACTATACTGATCATAGCCGAAATAGGAGAATATCTCCGGCATATTGAATCGTACGATGTCTTCCAGAAGAATGATATGATGCTCATCTGCTTTGGAGGGTAGTTGAATAAACCGCCCCAATACCCGGCTGGGAATTTCAATTAGTGCATATTTCTTCTTAAGTGCACTGTCCTGTTTCCACATTACAACCGCGAGATAGATGGATTTATCACGCAGATTGGGGAAATGGGTGATATTTTC
The DNA here is from genome assembly GCA_021154405.1 of Segetibacter sp. GTDB lineage: Bacteria > Bacteroidota > Bacteroidia > Chitinophagales > Chitinophagaceae > JAJKIP01. Next base: position 9,886 of record JAJKIP010000259.1, read on the forward strand.
TATCATCAACGGGATGATATTCGGGCTTACTTCATTATCGAAGTGATTTCTTACATATTCCTGCTGTTCGGGATTCAGTTCTGTTTCTTTGACCAGGAAGATCTTTTGAGCTCGCATCTGTTGCTGCAAATTCTCCCAGATCCTGGCGAATTCACTTTGCTGGTTCAGCACGATCATCTGGATCTCATCCAATATCCGCTGGGGATCAGATTCCAGATGCATATTTATCCGAAGATCAGTATTGTTTTTATTACCGAACTGGATCATTCGCTTCAGAGCAGCTACTCTTACCCTGAAGAATTCGTCCATATTGTTGGAAAAAATGCCCAGGAATTTGATCCGCTCACGCAACGGGACTGTTTCATCAGCTGCTTCCTGCAATACACGTCCATTGAAAGATAACCAGCTTATATCCCTTGCAATGGTTTTCTGTTTGTTGTGCGACATTAACCTGTAAGTTAGGTGGTTGAGATCATAAAATTAATTATCAGGGAAACCCTGCAATGTTAAGTTTTAGTGAGATAGTTACCTCAGGGATTATCCGTATTCATTAGCGATGCGCGCTGCTGATTCTTTCTCTTGTTATACCAGGGCAATAAAAGAAAACTTAACAATCCAACAACCAGGATGATCACGGTTTGTGATATCCATAATAACCATCCGAATGCTGCGGCAATACTTTTTTCGAGACCATACATCATCATGGTTCCCTCAATAAAAAGCGCATAACCACCAATTCCACCCGGTGCAATGATCATTCCAATACTTCCGGCGGATAAAACCGTGAAGGCTTCACGTAATCCATATTGCTGGGTTTCCTGCAATGCCTGAAAACCAATCAGACCTCCGGAAAGATAAAGGGACCATAATAAGAGAGTCAGCAAAAGGAATTGCCCTCTTTTTTTCAGGTGTTGCACGGCGCTAAGGCCCATCCAGATCCTGGAACCAATTTTTCTGATAGCCAGCCCCAGATCACGAAAGCTTTTCTTTTTGCGGATCATCCATACTGCGATCAATAAAATAACTATTCCCAATATGATCAATAAGATCAGCAGACCTGAAATCTTTTTTGATGGCTCATCTCCTGGTGAATTTACAACCCGGTCAGTGATCTGGCTATAGAGATCAGGTTGAATAAGTAGCGTTATCCCAAATACAATGACAAGGGTAACTGCATCGATCAACCGTTCCAGAATGATAGTGCCTACCAGCTTATCAGCCGGGATCTTTTCATACCGCGAAAGCACAGTACATTTCAATACTTCACCCATGCGTGGTACGCCCTGATTGGCCAAATAACCTATCATGACGGCAAAAAATGAATTGGCCTTGTCTGGCTTATATCCCAGCGATTCAATGAGGAGTCGCCAGCGTAGTGCTCGCGTGTAGTGACTGAGTATAAGAATGGCAAATACCGGAATGATCAGCCAGTAGCGTGCATGTTCCAGCGAATAGCGTATGTCAGCCCAGTTTTTTTTGTTGATATCCCTTACAGACATCCACACGAAGAAAAAGCCGAGGCAGAAGAAAAACAAATACTGAAGTATGGTACCTAGCTTTTTTTTCATTGGTAAGATTAACGAATCCTGTCAGAGTTTATTTCCCAGTTTTGGAAAAACAAGGGTCGGTTTAAAATGCTTTGCTTCTTCAAAATCCATGGAGGCATAGGAGATGATCACTACTATATCACCCACAGCTGCCTTACGCGCGGCCGGACCATTCAAACAACATATTCCTGAGCCTCTTTTCCCTTTGATAACATATGTTTCCAGTCGCTCTCCGTTATTTACATTAACCACCTGTACTTTTTCGTTTTCAATGATGTTGGCGGCCTCCATCAAATCTTCATCGATAGTAATGCTTCCGATATAATTCAAATTCGCCTCTGTAATTACCGCCCGATGAATTTTGGATTTTAATAATTCAATGTTCATCCTGCAAAATTAGATGAATAATGGGGATTGAATATTAAGAGTAGGGGAGAGCTATTAATTGAGGAGCAGATTATCAATAAGCCTGATCTCTCCTAAAAACGCTGCGGTCAGGACAACCAGCTTCTGACTGCCGTCCCATTCATTTAAAGGGAGAAATGTTGATGCATCAGCAATCTCAACATATTCGGGTCTGAATCCTTTTTCAAGTAAATGATTCATGCCTTTTTCTTTTAGCAATTGAAGATTACCCGGTTTGATCTCTTTCCTGACAAGGTTTAACGTTTGATAAATACCAGGAGCTATTTGACGTTGCTGTGCATCCAATCGGGCATTACGGCTGCTCATGGCAAGCCCGTCCTTTTCCCTCAGCGTAGGAGCGATGTGAAGACTTATCTGGTCCTTCATTCCCATTAGTTCAAGGAGTCGCTTTATAACAAGGCACTGCTGGTAATCCTTTTGACCAATATAGAGATTGTCTGGCCCGACTATCTTAAGTAGCCTGTGCACCACTTTACATACACCCTGAAAATGTCCGGGCCTGAATTTACCTTCCATTATCGTTTCCAGGTAACCAAGTTCGTAATGTGACTTTTCATCAGGATCTGGGTAAACTTCTTCCACGGAGGGGTAAAGCAGCACATCACAGTCGGCATTTTCCAGCAGGGCTATATCACTGTCTATGGTTGAAGGATATTTCCTGTAATCGGCCGGATCATTGAACTGGGAGGGGTTTACAAATATGCTGCAAACCACCAGGGAATTATGCTTACGGGCTTCCTCAATCAGCGAGATATGGCCCTGATGAAGCGCTCCCATGGTAGGCACAAAACCAATTTCCATTCCTATTTCCCTCTGGGTGTCAAGGTATTTATGGAGATCTGCTACTTTTTTAAATAAGATCATAAATCTTGATTCTACTGGGTGAAAATTGTGGGTTCCTGCCCCCGGGATTGGCGCCAATTCACCAAAAAACCACGCAACTTAACTATTCCTTACAAAAAACAGTACCTTTGCACACGTTTTTCTAAAACCCAATCATAAACGGGATAGCATGTCAGAAAAAAAAAGGATCTTATTTATTTCCAACGAGATGTCTCCCTACCTGGAGCTGACCGAATTCTCAGAAACCGTAAATAAACTCGCAATAAAGGCCAATGATAACGGATTTGAGGTTCGGTGCATAATGCCCCGGTTCGGTATCATAAACGAAAGAAGGCACAGGTTACATGAGGTAGTAAGATTGTCAGGAATAAATGTATCCGTAGACAATGACGATATGCCTCTCCAGATCAAGGTAGCGAGCCTTCCCAGTGCCAGACTACAGGTTTATTTCCTTGAAAATGAAGAATTGTTCAAGCGTAAATTCATTTTTCATGATGAGCAGGAGAAATGGTTTGAAGACAATGGCCTGAGAACTATTTTCTTTTGCAAGGGCGCCCTGGAAACCGTAAAGAAATTTGGCTGGCCTCCAGATATCATCCATTGCAGTGGCTGGATGACCGGATTGATCCCCGCTTATCTCAAAACCTTATATAAGAAAGAGCCTGTTTTTGCTCATAGTAAAATAATCTATACTATCGGTCAGAATACCTTCAAGGAGAAGCTGGGTAATGATTTTATCAAAAAAGCGCTGATCCATCCATCTTTGAAGGAAAAGGACCTGGAAGTTTTCAAGGAGGCGACTAATACAGCCATGTTCAGAGGAGGAGCTACTTTTGCCGACGCTATTACATTTGGAGCTGATAAGGCAGAAAAAAAACTGATAGACGAGTTTACCAAAGTAAGAGGAAAGAGGACATTGTTGTATAATGAAGAGTCCGATTTAACAGAGTATTTACAACTCTATAACGATCTTGCGAATAAGTAAAACTATAACACCCGGCATAAATTTTTATTGTGAAGAAGAAATACCTGGCCCTAACGCTTGGAACAATTATCACCAGCCTGCTTATTTTATTTTCCTGTACAAAGATCAATGAAGCCACAGAGTTAGGCGGCAATCTTATTCCTCCAGTTGATAATATCCACACTTTTGATACTACGCTGGAAGTCCAGGTTTTCAATGATTCCTTTACCGTTGTAACTGACTCAACAATTGCATTGCCCGGATTCACTCATTTCCTGGGAAAGATCAGTAACGATCCATTTTTTGGAAAGACCAATGCTCAAATGTTCTTTGAGCTAAAGCCATCTACTTACCGATTTACGTTTGCAGATAAACCAGACAGTCTTCACCTGGATTCAGTAGTGCTGATCATGGATTATGTGCAGACTTATGGCGACTCAACTTTACCACAGACCGTTAATGTGTATGAGGTAGGAGGGAATATCACTGATTTCCGATATGATACCACCTATCGTTATCGAGAGAACAGCATTCCAAGGGCCGGGCTACTTGGGTTTAAAACCTTCCTTCCTAAAAATCTTGATGACTCAGTGAAAGTATTTCAGGATACCACTGCAAGACAATTAAGGATCCGGCTGAATGATGCCTTTGGTCAACGGCTGTTGGCATATGACACCGCCAACAATGGAGCTTATTCTTCTGATTCCAATTTTCGCCAGAATTTCAAAGGCTTTGCCCTTGAATCAGTAGCTGGTGGAAATGCCATCATGGGATTTAACCTTTTAGGCGCCAATACAAAGCTTGCCATTTATTACCGGTATGATGTTGCACCCGGAGACCTTGATACAACCGTAGCCTATTGGAATTTTACAGGTCTGTCTGCTGAAGCAAACCCGGTTTCCCGTGATTATTCAGGAACCCCCTTTGCTGCTTCGGTAAATGGAACTACGGGACCACCTGATGCATTTTCATTTATCCAGAATACCCCCGGAACGTTTTCAACGATTAAGGTTCCCGGACTTGCAGGGCTAAATAACCGCATTGTCCATAGGGCTGAATTGATCATGGAAGAAGCGTGGGATGCAACTGATTCATTGTTCCCCCCACCTCCAAGGCTTTATCTGGATGCCTATGATCCTTCCAAATCGGCTTATCGTTCCATTCCATATGATTTCAACCTTGAGTCTACTTCCAATAACAATAATATCACGACTTTTGGAGGTGTACCATTCAGAGCGCTGGATAATGCCAATCATAGTATCTATACATGGCATTTTAATCTTTCCCGGTATGTGCAGAATGTAGTAATAGGCAAAGAACCGGCAATGGATCTCCGGCTGAGCGCGCCCGCCTATTTTGCGGAAGAAACTGGTCCAACATCATCAACCGTAAAACGGTCGATTTACGTTAATACCACACTAGACGTAGCGAATGGCTCCGGAATACCAGTAATGGGAAGGGTTCGCCTTTATGGAGGCGATGCAACCTCGGTAAATCCACATCGCATGCGATTGCGCATTGTTTATTCGAAAATTTAGTGGAAAAGCTGGTAGTAACTGAATTGAATCCCATGTTATCTTTGCACCCGATTTATAAGAAGGGAGACTGACTTCCTTTTTCAATTAAGCTTATTAACTCAAAACCGCGTATCAAACATGCCCTACCTTTTCACTTCTGAAAGTGTGTCTGAAGGCCATCCGGATAAAGTGGCTGACCAGATATCTGATGCCCTCATTGACAATTTCCTCGCTTTTGATTCTCAATCAAAGGTTGCCTGCGAAACACTGGTTACAACAGGCCAGGTTGTATTGGCTGGTGAAGTAAAATCCAAGGCATACCTGGATGTACAGGAAATTGCCAGAGATGTGATCCGTAAGATAGGATATACCAAAAGCGAGTATATGTTTGAAGCCAGCTCTTGCGGTGTCCTTTCTGCCATTCATGAGCAGTCTGCAGATATCAACCAGGGTGTTGATCGCACCAAAAAAGAGGAACAGGGTGCTGGTGATCAGGGAATGATGTTCGGTTATGCAACTAACGAAACCGAAGATTACATGCCACTGGCGCTTGACCTGGCCCATAAACTTTTATTGGAACTGGCTGCATTGCGTCGTGAGAACAAGGAGATCAAATACCTGCGCCCCGATGCAAAAAGCCAGGTAACACTGGAATATGATGATAACAATCGTCCTGTACGTATTGACGCCATTGTGGTATCAACCCAGCACGATGATTTTGATACAGAAGCCAAAATGCAAAAAAAGATCAAGGATGATATCATCAGCATTTTGATACCTCGTGTTAAAGCCAAGTATAAGAAGTACGCCAAACTCTTTAATGATAATATCAAATATCATATCAACCCTACCGGCAAGTTTGTAATTGGCGGCCCTCACGGTGATACTGGCCTTACAGGCAGAAAGATCATCGTTGACACCTATGGCGGCAAGGGCGCCCACGGTGGTGGTGCCTTCAGCGGAAAAGATCCTTCCAAAGTTGACCGCAGCGCTGCATACGCAACACGCCATATAGCCAAGAACCTGGTTGCTGCTGGTCTGGCAGATGAAGTACTGGTACAGGTTTCCTATGCAATTGGTGTGGCTGAACCAACCAGCATCAATGTTAACACATACGGAACAGCCAAAGTAAATCTCTCCGATGGCCAGATAGGCAAGAAAGTACAGGAAGTATTTGACATGCGTCCTTACTTCATTGAACAGCGCCTGAAATTGCGTAATCCTATTTACAGTGAAACTGCTGCTTATGGTCACATGGGCCGCAAACCTGAAATAGTTGAAAAAACATTTTCTTCACCAGATGGAAAGACCGTTAAACGCAAGGTTGAACTCTTCACCTGGGAGAAACTGGATTATGTAGCGAAAGTGAAGAAAGCATTTAACCTGAAATAATGGTAAACTAATAACATCAGAACCCGTTAGCTGAAAAAGCTGACGGGTTCTTTAATTTTATATAATGGAAACACACGAAAATCCCTGGCAGGTCCTGGGCTCAAAAGAAAAGTATGACAATAACTGGATCAACGTAACTGAATTTGATGTAATCAACCCAGGCGGTGGTAAGGGAATTTATGGCAAGGTCCATTTCAAGAATATTGCTTTGGGAATAGTAGCACTGGATGAAGAAATGAATCTTTACCTGGTAGGCCAATACCGTTTTACTATTGATAAATACAGCTGGGAAATTCCAGAGGGTGGTGGCCATTTGAATATCGATCCCCTTGAGTCTGCAAAAAGAGAATTACTGGAAGAAACTGGTCTAAAAGCAAGGGAATGGACACTCATATTGAATATGCATCTCTCAAACTGTGTATCTGATGAATACTCGTATACCTATCTTGCCACAGGACTTGAACAACACACAGCCATGCCTGAAGAAACTGAAAAGCTGGAGGTGAAAAAGGTGTCACTGGTGGAATCCTTTCAAATGATTGAGCGGGGAGAGATAACAGATTCAATGACCGTGGCTGCTCTTCAGAAAGTGAAGCTTATGCAACTGGAGGGGAAACTATAACGCAATTTCCTTCATCTTTGCGCCGTGAAGAATTTCAGACATCCACATCGTCCCAAAAAAAGTACATTGGTGATCGGCCGCCAGGCGGTGGCAGATGCCATTCGTTCAGGCCAGGCGCTGGATCGCATCTATCTTGAAACAAGAGCCAACGGAAAAGACATTGATGAGATCAGGAAGCTGGCAACCCAGCAGGGTATTCCTGTAAATTATGTTCCGGTAGCCAAACTCAATAGCTTTAATATTACGGATCATGAAGGTTGCGTTGCGCAGATCGCAATTGTCCAATACCAGGACCTTCAGCAGGTAATTTCTTTCACCGTAGAAAAAGGCGAAACTCCCTTGTTCCTGTTGCTTGATGGTATCACTGATATCCGCAATATTGGTGGCATTGCCCGTACGGCTTATTGCACGGGAGTGCATGCGATCATCATTCCCGATAAAGGAGTAGGAGCACTGAATGAAGATGCCCTGCTAACATCCGCAGGTGCACTGGAAAAAATCCCGGTTTGCAGGGTCAACAGTTTAATGAAGGCAGTGGATGAATTACACCTGAATGGAATTACTGTGTTTGCCAGCGAAATGAAAGCTGCCCGGAACAGTTTTGATTGTGATTTTTCCATTCCCTGTGCAATCGTGCTGGGGAGCGAAGAAAAAGGGATCTACCCTGCACTGATGAAGATCTGTGATGAAAAAGTCAAAATCCCCATGCAAGGGGACTTTGAAAGCCTGAATGTTTCCGTAGCTGCAGGTATGCTACTGTATGAAGTCTTGCGCCAGCGTTTACATCAATGATTATTGTACAACCAGTCTTCTCATTAATTCTCCCTCAAGATCATGGAATCTCTCTTTTCTTCCGCCAATGGTAAATTTCTTTTTGACGAGAGCGCCGATAACCCCGCCAACAATACCACCACTAATTCCCAAACCAGCCCCGTAAGCAACAGCTTTTTCTCCTGCTGTCATGGCAAAAGCATTGTTTAACCCTACAAGGAGAGCTCCAAAAGGATCTGATCCATCATACTGCATGACTGGATCATCTCCTTCAAGATACCCTGCAATTACTCCTGTTAAAACTCCCGCAGCAAAGCCCAGTAAGGCTCCTTTCAATCCTGCATTTTTCCTTCTTACGGAAATTGACTTTATCTGATCAACGGCCATAATACTTGTGTGCTCGTTCACTGTATAATCAGGTTCTGTCAGTTTTCTTAAACGTGATTTTTTTGCATGGAGAACGATGAGTTGGGAATCATTCACCTGGTACAGCCATCCTTTTGTAACCAGTCCGCTGGCAAGCCTGACAGCCGCTGAACTGGGAATATATTTTTTGGAAGGGGTGGAACTTAAGGCAGAACTATCAATTTGTGCATTTAAAGAGGTAAGAACTGATAATAAAATGGCAGAGAGCAGTAGCATCGGTTTCATAACAGGAGTTTTTGGTGGTAAATTGGTTGACGAACTAAACCTACTATTATAAATGGCCGACCCCTAATTGACTTATGCTGCCTATTGCGGTATTCAAGTAAAAAATATCCTTTTTTGGTAAAATTTGCGGCAAGACGGTATTGATTTATGCAAAATTCGCCACTATTTTTAGGGGGATACACGTATTTTACTAATTCTGGTGTATCGGATTTGCATTTCTTACCAAACGAACCACATGGTATCCACCGGCGTACAACAGGTCTTCTTTAATCAGATCCGCAATGTGTTGCCTCAACATTTATCGATCGTTGATGAAGTAGCCAACCTTCTTGAGATCAGTAATGATAGCGTTTACCGGAGAATGCGCGGGGAAAAACCGCTGGGCTTCGACGAGATACAAAAGTTGAGCATTCATTATAACATTTCTCTCGACAGCATTTTTAATCTCGAGACAGACAATTACATTTTTTCAGGGAAGCTGGTCAGTCCTGCCAATTTCCATTTTGAAATGTATTTAAAAAAGATGCTGGCCGATCTGCAGATGATCCAGGCTTCAGGAAGAGCGGAATTCTATTTTCTGAATAAAGATGTTCCACTATTTCATCATTTTCAGATACCTGAATTGGCTGCCTTCAAGTTCTTCTTTTTTATGAAGACCATTCTCAGCTATCCTGATCTGATCAATGAGAAGTTTTCAGTAGACAAGATCCCGGAGTCCTTAAAAACAATTGGGCGCAAAGTTGGGGAGACCTATTGCCAGGTGTCGTCCACCGAAATTTGGAATTTGAGCAGCGTTGACAGCACCCTGCAGCAGATTGATTATTACAGGGACAGCAGGGTATTTGAAAGAAAGGAAGACCTGCTCAAGATATATGATGCCGTAAATGAAATAATAACTCATATTGAGAAGCTTGCTGCACTAGGCTATAAGTATCCAATTTTCCTGAATGAGAACTGGAAGGGAGCTAGTTATACCCTGTACAATAATGAAGTGTACCTGGGTGATAATACAATTCTGGTAGATGCAGGAAACTTTAAAATGGCCTATATCAACCATAGCGTAATAAACTATATGGGAACCCGCGATGCTGCGTTCTGTGAATATATCCAGCATTCCATCCATAATACCATGCAGCGGTCACTACAGATCAGTTCTACAGGTGAAAAAGAAAGAGCACGCTTCTTCAGCCAGATAAGGGAAAATATCAGTCGTAGAAGGGATATTGCCGATAGTATGAGGTATTAATCCTGCATCACATCTCCTGATTTATGATAATACCTACATCGTAAGCCGTGCTCCTGCGCTGAAACCAGGCGCAAGCGTAAGCTTTAGCATAGGTGCCTTACTTTTGCAGGATGAAATTGATTGAATGCCCCCGTGATGCAATGCAGGGCTGGAGTACGATTATCCCAACCCGGCAAAAAATCGCCTATATCAATTCCTTACTTAGGGTTGGATTTGACACTATTGATTTCGGAAGTTTTGTTTCTGCCAAAGCCATTCCACAAATGGCAGATACTAAAGAAGTGATCGCAGGACTGCACCTCTCTGCCAGCCGGTCAAAATTACTCGCCATTATCGCCAATCTCCGAGGTGCAGAAGAAGCAGCTGTATTTGAACAGATCAGCTATCTGGGTTTTCCATTTTCAGTTTCAGAAACATTCCAGCAACGCAATACCAATTCATCCATTGATGAATCACTGAAAAGGGTAGAGGGCATCCAGGACCTCTGTGTGAAAACAGGAAAGAAACTGGTTATATACATTTCAATGGGATTCGGGAATCCCTATGGTGACGCTTATTCTGAAGAAATTGTATTTGAATGGGTGCACAGGATGGTAGGAATGGATATTGACATTATATCTCTGGCGGATACGGTAGGTATTGCCACTCCGGAACAGGTCTATGATATGACCAGTTACCTGGTTGAATCCCTTCCTGGTATCGAGATAGGCGTTCATTTACACGCTACACCATTGAACCGGGAAATGAAGCTGGAAGCAGCACTCAGGGCAGGATGCAAACGATTTGATGGTGCACTGAAGGGTATTGGCGGTTGTCCCATGGCCGATGATGAACTGGTAGGCAATATGAGCACCGAGGTCATGATAAGTTATTTTGAAGAAAAAGGCATTTCACCAGATCTTGATAAAACCGCATTGGCTGAAAGCCTGCTAATGGCAGGACAGCTATTTGGATAGAAATTTTGGATTATGGATTTCATGGTAAATATTGATCTGAAGAAATTGCCTCAACCAATACGGTATGATGATTCAATTTTATTGATCGGGTCCTGCTTTACAGAGCATATCGGAAATTCATTGCAGGAATTAAAATTCTCTGTGCTGCAAAATCCAAATGGTATTTTATTCGATCCCCATAGTGTTTGCAAATCTCTCATCTCATATGTTGAAAACAAAAAGTACGATGAGAAGGATCTTTTCCAGTTAAATGAAGTATGGAATAGCTGGCAACACCATTCCCGCTTTTCACGACTAAATAGCGAGGACGCCATTAGCCAGATCAATACCTCACAGGAACGTGCTCATGAATTTCTTAAAAAGGCTGACTGGATCATTATAACACTTGGTTCATCCTTTTCTTATCGCCTTACTCAGTTGGGACAGTCTGAAGCTCCGGGAGGCGTATCGGATGTACTATCAGTTGCCAATTGCCACCGGGCACCAGCTCAATGGTTCAATAAACACCTGCTGGGAATTGATGAGATCATATCCATGCTGGATAATTGTTATCACCGTCTCCTGCAATTCAATCCAAAACTGCGGATCATTTTTACGGTGAGCCCCGTTCGTCACATTCGGGACGGGGTGGTAGAAAATAATCGGAGCAAGGCCAGGC
>JAJKIP010000260.1 GCA_021154405.1 Segetibacter sp.
TGACTGAGAATAATTCTTTAATCTGAGATCAGTAGGTAATAGCTCCTTTTCGAAATCAGTACCCAGATCAAGCGATACTCTTCTAAAGAGGGACTGGTAATCTTTTATATGATCAGCTCTCAATTGCTGATAGCTTTTCTTCATTGCTTTCTCCAGGTTGAGCTTTGCTTCCACCGAAGGGTCCTTTCCTTCTTTTCCTGATGAGCGGTTAAATCCATTAAAGCTGGTGGCTTCTGCCAGGTAAATGGTAACCGTATTGGCATCCTTTACGTATATTTTATTACCGGCTTTATTAAAGCTGCCACCTTCCACCACAAATTTTACATGCACTTCAAAGTTCATTCCCTCCCCTCCTGGCTGATCGTCATAAACAATCTGTTGAGGTTCCGAGGGGCGATTTGCCACAAATTTTGGAGCCTTCCCTTTCAATACTAAATAATCCTTTCTGATTGCAGCCACGGTATACTTTAACAAACTGCTTAGTTCAAGATCAAGACTGATCGCCTTTTTATTATCACAGGTAATACGGATCACCATTATTTTATCCGGGTGACTGATAAAAGTTTCGCGATAGTATTTAATACCGCGGACCGAGTAGCCTACTCCGGCAATAGCATTATCAAGATTTAGATAACGATAATAATTGGTTGAAATAGCATTGGAATCATGAAAGTTTAACCACAGATCTGCCATTGGCAGATAGCGGGCTGAATAAGGCCCTTGCATATACCTTTTCCATAAGGCCGTTGCGCTATCATAATTTCCATCAAATACCAATTGCCGGATGGTGGGCAGGTATTTTGGACCATTGGGATTATTTCCAGGTTCAGGATAGCCAGACCAGAGGGTATTATCATTTAACTGGTAGCGCTCTCTACCTATACCTCCAAAGACCATGGCGCCGGTTTTTGCATTTCCCAATGGCAGTGCTTCTTCCCATGCAGCTGCCGGCTGGCTATAAAAGAGTTTCAGCTTCTCTGGGGAATTTTGTGCAGGAACCGGCAATATCAAATGCAGAAAAAATAAAAGAAGCAATAAGCGCATATAGGTAAAGATAAATTGATCGACACCAGAAATGGAAAGACCGGCCACCTCCTGCCGGTCTCGCTTTCCTAAGCCTGCCATATAATGTTTATCACAGATTGAATAAATTTATTTATTAATAGCTGTACCGGAATGGGTGAATTCCTGATGTTGGTGCACTGCTTGACGTAGAAGTAAAAACATGTGCCTGTCCGTTGGTAAAATAAAAACCTGCTGTGCGGTCCCAGCTTCTGTCGTTCATAATGATCGGTGATGCATCATTATTTCCTATTCGCAGGTTCATCTTTCCTTCGGGATCAAAACCGGTACCAGCTCCTGTCGTAAAAGTTACGGCAGCGATCTGGCTTGGATCAGGATTCGGGGTAGTTTTGGTTACAACCGAGGCCAGTTTACTGTCTTTAGGGTCCACTACTGTTCCAGGAGGTAAAAGTGTTTTCACTGCTGTATTCGTAATGGGCAGGTTATTAAATCCATATTCTCCTTCTATGATGAAATAAAGCAGTAAATTCTTTACCGTTTCTTTGGAATATTCGGTCCATTCAAATGCAGCTCTTGTGGAATCAAGCGCCGGGTTGAGAATGGATTTTATAGGATTACCTGACCCATCTTTTACAATAACAGGATAATCAAAAAAGAATCCGCCGGACACTTTTCCAGATGTCAGTCTTCTTATTGCATCGGTATGTAATAAAATATAGGTCCTTCCGGGTTTTTCATATTCGGCCATATCAATGCCAGCGTACTCAATAGCTTTCTGCATCCATTTGAGGCTGGTATCGTTATTCGCCGCACCCGTTCCTTTTTGAAGAATAAATTGCTTTACCGTCATATTATAATGCGGATCAATTTCCTGCGGTTTATAATCATAATCTTTCTGAAGCTTATAGCATCCCGAGAGAAAGGAGGCAGTCAGAACCAGGAAATATAAAGTATGGAGATTATTTTTATTCATTAGATTACTTTGTTTATGATTTACACAATCACATTCTTATTTGATCCGGCTTAATCAGAATAGGGCGGGTTCTGAACCAGGTTCGGATTTGCATTCAACACGTTTCGGTGAAGGGGCCACATATATCTTCTTTTATCGGTGCCCCAACCAGTTGGATTAGCACCTTCTGCCAATTGTCTTGCTTTGATCACGGGGTCCATTACCTGTATGACATGGTTGGTTCGTACAAGGTCAAACCAGCGTTTCCCTTCGCCAAACAGTTCCCATTGGCGTTCCTGGAGGATGGCATCTTCCATTTCTGTCTCCGTAGTCAATTGGGTGGCAGTATAAGCGGGAAGCGTTGCGCGCTGGTGTATCAGGTTCAGGTATTTGCGGGCATTCGTGCGATCTCCTGTCTTGTTCAATGCTTCTGCATATAAAAGAAACATATCGGCCAAACGGTACAACGGCATATAGACATTCTTGTCTGTTCCCACGTTAAAGGCTGCCTGTGCACTGGTTAAATAAGTACCAGTGGCCACAGTAAAACCGCTGGGGCCATACCATTTCAATAATCTGTCCCAATTATCTGTCTTGGTTGCATCAATAGTTTGTTTACCGCGTACATCTGTAGTGCTTTTGGCCCAGGTATTAAAAATTTCAAAGGCTGTGCGCATTGGCGTATTGTTTACGGCAGATGAAACGCCTGCCATACAGGGGCATCCATTGGCAGCCACACTCCAGTGAATATTCCAGATCGTTTCAATACTTCCGGCGGGATTGGTGAAAATTGTTTTCCAGTTGGCAGTAGATTCCAGGTCCGTGGTTGCACCACCGCTTCCTGTTGCCCCTGTGCCTGTTGCATTATATACTTTCCCTGTTGGTGCTTTTGCTTTAAACAGATTCTTTAACCATACGATTGCATTATCATAATCAGGCATGATCTCATCATCATGGCTTCTCCACATATATACATCCACGAACATGGCAGCTATTGCTCCTTCATTTACGTACCAGACAGTAGGTGAAGTATTTTTCACAGTGAGATCATACGCTTTCTGCAGATCGGAAAGGATCTGTGCTTTCACCTTTGTTTTGGATTCACGCGGTGCCTGAGGATTATCGTCAAGGCTCAGGAATGGAGTAGTGCGGATGGGTGCCGCGCCCCATACTTTAAGGATGTACAAATAGCATAGTGCACGCACTCCATAGCATTGGGCCTGGTAGCTCTTCAGTTTATCTTCACTGATATCTTCCTTTGGTTTTGCATGTTTATTAATATCCGGGAATTTGGCAAGATTCAGATTCGCCCTTCCTATTACCGTGTATAAGGGTGACCAGTCAGCGAATGTATTATTGGGAGTAAGACTGTTGAAATGTATCTCGGAAGTAGAATTATTGGAATAGGTCTTCTGACGTTCCATATTATCAGACCGGGCATCTCCCCAGAAATTGATCCGGTTATTGAACTGTGCTTCTCCGATCATGGTTTGCTGCAGGGCACCATACATACCAGCCATGGCAGCATCCGCTTCGTACACGCTATGAAAGAACTCATCCAGTGTACCGTCAGACAATGGTTTTTCCTGGACCAGTTTCTTGCAACTGCCGGCAACCAGTGCAACAATAACGAATAAATAAGCTATTTTTCTCATTGCAATAAGATTTAAAATTGAATATTAATACCTGCACCAATTTCCCTTCTCTTAGGATACTTTCCATTATCATCACCGGGTTGCAGGGCATTGCTGGAGCTGAACTCAGGATCATATCCTGTATAATCTGTCCAGGTCAGCAGGTTGATACCATACAGATACAGGCTCGCGTTATTAAGGAATGCTTTTTTAGCCAGTGATTGTTTGAAGCGATAATTCAATCTTGCACTTGAAAGACGAATGAAGGATGCATCTTCCAGGAAAAAGCTATTTCCACTTGAACGCTGGCTTCCACGAGTATCCTTGTCTGGAAAATAAGGATACTTTGCATCAGCCCAGCCTTGTGATACCCAGGCGCCATAAATGGCTTCTGGTAAAGCTGGCCCATTGGAAGAACTGTTATTGGTCAGGTTTTGTTTGAAACTGTTGTAAACCTGTCCACCGATCGTTGCATTTACGATGACATTCAATGACCATTGTTTATACTGGAAATTATTGATCACACCCAGATAGTAATCAGGTTGGGCGTTGCCGATCACCTGCCTGTCAAGATCATCAATAATACCATCATTGTTCAGGTCTTCCCATTCAGCATCGCCACCTAACAGAACGAGTCCATTACCTGTTTTCTTGTAAACAGTGCCGGTATAAGGCTTGCCACCCAATTCATAGCCGGTTACAGTAACTGTCGAGTTGCGTGGCGTGGTACCATTAATTATATTCAAACCCACTGGTGTGAGTTTATTGCCATTTTGATCATAGGCATTGTGTGCGTCAGTAGCATAAATACCCAGTCTTTTCCAGCCATAGAAATTCCCAATCCTTCCACCCTCTTCTACATACCATTTGCCAGTGATAAAAGGTTCACCACCTTCCAGGCTCTTAATCTTTCCGCGTTCGAATGCAATATTACCGCTGAAGGTCCAGGTGAAATTTTTCGATGTGTATGGAACTGTATTTAACTGAAATTCCAGGCCACGGGTTTCGATAGTACCTACATTCACTTTCACAGAGCTGAATCCTGTTTGACCAGGAAGTGGTTTTGGATATAACAGGTCATGCGTTGTTTTTATATAAGCATCTGCAGCAAGTGATATCCTGCCATTGAATAAGGAAAGGTCCAGTCCCACATTCTTTTGTTCGGTAGCTTCCCAGGTAAGGTCTTTGTTACCAAAGTTGCTGTTTAACGATGCACCGGCTATTCCATTATAACTTGTATTTCCCTGGTTGATCAATAGAAGATATTCATAGTTACCCACGCGGTCATTACCGGTTTGTCCCCAGCTTGCCCGCAATTTGCAATCTGTCAATACTCCCGAGGCCCAGTTCATAAATTTTTCATCTGAGAAACGCCATGCAATTGAACCGGAGAAGAAATCTCCGATCTTTTGTGCATCATCAAACCGGGACGAAGCATCCCTGCGATAGGTTCCCTGCAGAATATACCGGTCTTTAAACCCATAGATCACCCGGGCAAATGCTGATGCTGTTGATACAGCAGTACCGGATGAAGTCTGGTTGGAAAGATTATCCATGAACGCTCCCTGAACATAATGAGCTGTTTCAACCACGAAATTTTTTCCTTCAAGGTGTGTCTTATCATCCTTTTCACGGTCTTTCTGAACACCCACCAGGGCAGTAATGCTATGGTTCAGGAATTTTTTGTTATAATTTAAGAAGCCCTGTGCCAGCCAGTCAAAGCTGCGATTCACATCATTCCTGCCGAAGTTCTCATTACCATTATCGTCCAGGAAGCGGGGTTGAAAATAAAAGCCCTGAAAGCTGGTGAGTTCCGCATTGAAGCTGGCAGTAAATTTCAGATCATTGGTGATCTGGAAATCTATCTGATGGTTCATTTGGGCTTTCAGCGTTTCACGTGTATTGTCTTCCAGTAGCGCGTTAGCAACGGGATTACGTTTGGAAGATAGATAGCTGGTCAAAGAACCATCTGGATTATATATTCGAAGATAAGATGGCCGGTCAAAAACAGGTCGCAGCGAGTTGTTAATACTGGTAAAATTGCCAAACGACCAGTAAAAGGAAAGATTATTTGTGTATTTGAATTTAGGAGAAAACCTGAATTCAGTATTGATGCGTGACTGAATGGATTTGTACCAGGTATTTAATGCTATGCCTTTATCATCTATATAGTTAAGGCTACCATAATAAGAAACATTTTTCTGACCACCGCTTACACTCATCTTTAGGTCATTACGATCACCTCTGTTACCCAGCAATAATTGTTGCAGGTCATTATCTGTATTGAACGCAGGATTTAATGAGTCAGTGAGGTTACCACTACCTCCGTAGATATTACCGTTCTGGATCTTGCGGTAAAAACGTAATTCGGAAGCATTGGCTACCTGGATTTTGTGGGCCAGCCATCCATATACTTTGGAATACTGAACATCCACTCTTGGTTTACCTTCCTTACCTCTCTTGGTAGTGATCAATACCACACCCGCAGCAGACCGTGCTCCATAGATGGAAGCAGAAGCGGCATCTTTTAATATCTCTACCCTTTCAATATCATTAGGGTTGATGGCAGCTGCATTGTCGGAAATAACTCCATCTATTATATATAATGGAGAGTTTCCTTCTGCCGCGAAAGTATTGGCGCCGCGGATCTGTATGGAACCCTGTGCACCCGGTTCACCATTATCATTCATGATAAGAACACCGGCAGCCTGCCCCTGGAGGGCATCGAATAAATTGATAGGCTGACGTTCCTGTATCATTTTGGCATTAACAGAAGAGATAGCACCGCCAACGTCAGCTTTTTTCATGGTTTGGCCATAACCAATAACCACTACTTCTTCAAGGTCATTGGCCTTGTCTGCAAGCGTGATAGAGATCATCCCACGGTCTCCTACCGTTTCTTCTTTTGGAAGCAATCCTACTGAGCTGAATTGAAGAACGGATTGTTTTGAAGGCACCTCAATTACATACCGGCCGGCGCTATCGGTAGAGGTCCCGGAATTTCCGCCTTTCACAGTAATTGATACCCCGGAAACAGGATTGCCTTTGTTATCCCTGACGGTACCCGCCACCCGAACAGGTTGTTGTGCCAGTAAGGAAGAGGAGAAAGTAAGCAGTAGAAAAAGAACAAAACTGCACTTTCCAAACGCTGTAATACAGCAGAAGTACTTTTCTTTCATATTAGCAATCAGTTACAGTTAATTAATGTATGGAATACAATAGTCCCTATGGAATCAATGATACTATGCAAATAAGTAACATTTTGAGGCACAGGCATTCCCGAGATTGTCATAGTCATAAGCTATTTTACCATTCGGGATAATGAGTGGAAATCAGGGGAAAAGCCGGGAGTTATTTAGCAGGTAAAGTATAAGTAGCGTGTTGCTATGAATCACAACAATAATCA
>JAJKIP010000261.1 GCA_021154405.1 Segetibacter sp.
AATAAAGCCGGGTGGTGAACTTTCTGATGAGCCCGGTATTAAAGCAAGTATTGTGAAAGACCCTTATGATATTACTGAGTTCGACAGGATCATGAAATTGTGGCTGCCACTGAGTTTTGCCGTTAACAGCCTGAACCGAAGCATGGGCCATGCGGATTTTTATCCCTTTATCATTTCACCTGAGGTAGTTCACAAGCTCGAATTCATACACGAACTATGCTTTATAAATTCCCGTCAAAAAGAAGAGATCATTTAGGTTTTATTCTTTCTCCAGAATTTTCGCAAGTCAAGTGTATAGGGGAATTCTTTGCTGATAATTTCCGCGGGCGGATCACAAAGGAAAGGCAGTCTGTTCTGATCAATATACCGAGAAGCGAAAATAGAATCAGTTGCAGGACGCAATCTTCCCTGGGTATGCGTTGTATCACCAAAGCGGTTCGTTCTTCTTGATTCAGCCTCGTAGCTATTAACTGGAAATGCATCATAGCTTCGGCCACCGGGATGGGAGACGTGGTAGGTACATCCGCCGATAGAGCGACTGTTCCAGGTATCAATTATATCAAAGGTGATTGGTGCGTCTATTCCTATTGTGGGATGCAAAGCAGAAGGCGGTTGCCAGGCCCTGTACCGGATGCCACAAACATATTCATCCTTTGTACCGGTTGATTGCAAAGCTACCCGGTTTCCATTGCAGAGTAATGCATATCTGGAACTATTCATTCCCCTTAATTTCACCTGTACTCTCTCAATAGATGAATCCACAAATCTTGCAGTGCCTGCGCTTGACATTTCTTCTCCCAATACATGCCAGGGTTCAATGCCCATCCGTATCTCCATTTCAATCCCTTTTATTTTTACTGTTCCATAGTGAGGAAAACGGAATTCAAAGAAAGGATCAAACCAGGTTAAATGGAAAGGATAGCCGGCATCATTCAATTCATTCACTACTTCTCTTATATCTTCACGCACATAGTGAGGCAGCATGAATTTATCATGCAGCTCTGTTCCCCATCTCACGAGATCATGTTTGTAGGGAGTTTTCCAGAACCTGGCTACAAGGCCACGGATCAGTAACATTTGTACCAGGCTCATGTGTTTATGGGGTGGCATATCAAATGCGCGGAATTCCAGGATGCCTAATCTGCCTGAGAAGCTATCGGGTGAATACAATTTATCAATGCAGAATTCAGAACGGTGGGTATTGCCCGTAATATCTGTAAGCAGGTGACGGAATATCCTGTCTACCAGGTAAAATGGAATAAATCCATCATCAGGGACCTGGCTAAAGGCTAATTCCATTTCATATAATTTCTCATCACGTCCTTCATCAACACGCGGAGCCTGGCTGGTGGGGCCTACAAATGCGCTGGAAAATAAATAGGAAAGGCCAGGATGATGTTGCCAATATGCAATCAGGCTTCGGAGAAGATCAGGGCGGCGCAATAAAGGGCTATCCGCCGGACGACTTCCACCAATGGTAATATGATTACCACCACCAGTACCCGTATGTCGCCCATCCAGCATGAATTTTTCTGTTCCCAGCCGGCTTTGGAAGGCCTGATCATATAATGTATCAATGGTCTTTACAAGTTCTTTCCAATTGCGGGAAGGTTGAATATTCACCTCAATTACTCCGGGATCAGGTGAAACAACAAGGCGCTCCATGCGATAATCACGGGGTGGTTCATATCCTTCTACCCGAACCGGTATATTTAGTTTTTCGGCTGTAGCTTCTATGGAAGCGATCAGATCAAGATAATGTTCCAGGTAATCAACAGGAGGAAGAAAAATATAGAGTATGCCTTCTCTTACTTCAATGCAAAGTGCAGTTTTGATCACCGGCAATTCATAGGTCAATTCACTTTCGTCCTTATCGCCATTTTTTAAAATCTTCTTTTGTAATTGTTCAACTTTCTTCTCCAATTTAACCTGTACTGGAGGAGCTGCGTACTCAAAAACCTGTCCATAACGACTGGCAATAGATTCATGGAAATGTTCCAGTTCAGGAAGGTTTTCAAAAAGACTGCGGTCCACTTTCTCTGGTTGCTTATCCTTTGCCATTGCAGGAAGGGAGTCAAGCGGCAATCTTAATCCAATTGGTGAATTACCCGGAGTCAGGAAAAGTGTATTTCGTTTCAATATCCACTTGCAGCTTTGCCATTTACCATATTCATAGTTCCATTTTAAAGGAAGCACAAAGCCGGCCTGGGTGTTGAGGCCAACATCCAGCAATTGAGCAAGCTTTCTACGTTCAATGTCATCAGTGAGATTGGTTTTCAACGGATCAATATTGGCCGGCAACCTTCCTTCACTCCATAAGAAATAGAAAATGTCTTCATAGGCGGTACTCAAATTACTTTCACTTAAACCCAGGTGCCGGGTCAGTTCCTTTGCAAAATTTACTGCATCTTTATTGGTAAATTTCTTTTCAATATTTTCATGGGCAATGAGTGAAATATTTTTCCAGATAGGATATCCGTCTTTTCGCCAGAATAAGCCGTATTGCCATCTTGGTAGCGGTTCCCCAGGGTACCATTTCCCTTGTCCATAATGGATCATACCATTGGGACCGAATTTTTCCCGAAGGCGAAAGATCAGGTTATGGGAGAGAATTCTTTTTTCAGGTCCATCTGCAGTTGTATTCCATTGATCTGATTCCATATCATCAATGGAAACAAATGTGGGTTCACCACCCATGGTCATTCGCAGATCGCCTTTTTCAAAATCCTGATCAATCAACTGGCCTGTTGCATTGATGGCTGCCCATTGCTCGTCAGTATAAGGCTTGGTTACACGGGGATCTTCATGTATCCGGGTTACTGAATTGGAAAAGGAGAAAGTAGTTTCACATTTATCAGTAGCGCCAACAACTGGGGCAGCACTAACATAATCCGGTGTGCAGGCTAGTGGTATATGTCCTTCACCGGCAAACAGTCCGGATGTAGGATCAAGTCCTATCCATCCAGCGCCTGGGATATATACTTCAGTCCATGCGTGCAGATCCGTAAAATCATTTTCCGGTCCACTGGGTCCATCCAGTGATTTAAGGTCTGCAGTTAATTGTATCAGGTAGCCGGATACGAATCTTGCCGCGAGTCCCAGGTGTCGAAGGATCTGTACCAGCAGCCAGGCAGAGTCCCGGCAGGAACCAATGGCCCTTGTCAATGTTTCTTCGCAGGTTTGCACACCCGCCTCCATCCGTATGCTATAACTTATTTCTTTATTAAGTTTCTGATTAAGATAGACCAGGAAATCATTGATATTCTTTTTACTTCTGTCAACTCCCTGCATCCATTTCATCAATTGGGGACCCATCTCTTTTATTTCAAGATAGGGGATTAGCTCTCCGGCTAACTGTTTGGTATAATTGAAGGGATATCTTTCGGCATACTCTTCCACAAAGAAATCAAATGGGTTGATGACGATCATATTGGCAATCACTTCCACTTCAATTGACAGTTCCCTTGTCTTCTCTGGAAAAACTACTCTTGCCTGGTAATTTCCAAAAGGGTCCTGCTGCCAGTTGATGAAATGGTCCTTCGGCGTTACCTTAAATGAATAGGATTCTATGGGTGTGCGGGAATGTACGGCTGGTCGCAAACGAAAAATATGAGGTGACAGGGAAACAAACCTGTCGTATTTATAGCTTGTCCGGTGGTTGATTGCTACTCTTATTGCCATATATCTGTTTGGTTGTTATGGCAAGGCATTCGTTCTACAGGAAGATACCACTTTTTCGGCTTATTCCTGCAGTTAATTTGAATTAAATACTCATAAATTCCTTCTTGTATTGCATCGGTTTCTTCAGCATGAGCTCTTTGAACTGCCGGTTGAAATTAGAGAGGGTATTGAAGCCGCAATCATAACAGATCTGCGCAATTGATTCATCGGTCTCTGTGAGCATTTTACAGGCGTGCTTGATTCGGATCTCTGCAATGAACCGGGAAAAAGGTTTATTATTCTTCATGGCGAAATACCTGCTAAAAGAAGTAGGGGTCATATGTAATAACTCAGCAAGATCTTCCAGTAACACCTTCTTACGGAAATTTTTGAATGCATATTCATATACTTTATTGAGCCGGTCTGTTTCATGCTGATCGATGCCTTCATCATATGCTTTGGAAGAGATATAATGATATTCTTTGGTAATGGCCAGTATTTCCAATATGTGCAGCAAATGAATTACGCTTGGAATTCCCTGCAATCCTACCAGTTCCTTCATCATTTCTATTACCTGTAGCTTTTTGGCTCCATAGAATTCCAGACCTCGCATGGACTTGACAAATAATTTCTTCAAACCAAGCATCTCTTCTTTCTCAAGTATGTGATCCCCCAGGAAGTTCTCATTGAGGTATATTACAATACCCCTTGTGATATCAGCACTATTTCTGTCGAAATAAGCTTCATCACTACGCCATACATGCGGCACATGTGGACCGGTGAGTATCAATTCACCAGGACGGAACGATTTAATGCTATCTCCTATAAAACGGGTGCCTGTGCCCTCCAAAACCACAAAAAGCTGGTACTCGGAATGGGCATGCCAGATGGGGTCAAAGTGCTTGTCTTCCAAATCTTTGATTACGAAAATTTGGGATGGTGGAATGGCGGATTTATGTAGAGCTGTCTTCAAAGCCTATTAAGTTGTCGTTCAAATGCCAAATTAGTAAGATTTGATGATAAAAAACAGTCAGTTTTGGATAAAATTCCGATAGGAGTCGGCTTGGCAATGTTTGATATTCGTATTGTCATCTAACGATTCAACTAATTGCCATGAACAAGAAAAAGTTACTGACTGCTTTCGCCATTTCTGTATTGTCGATAGTTTTACTTGCTGCTTTCCGGTACCAGCCTGCCGCCACTCCAAGACGCCTTGAGATTTTATTCCTCGGACATACCAATAACAGGGCCCATAATTCAGAACGGCTTGCGGATATTTTCACGAAAGAATTCTTTAAAGATGGGATCAATATCACTTTCACGATGGATCCCAATTCCATGAACGAAGAGAACCTGAGTAAATACGATGGTCTTATAGTATATGCCAATCATGACACAATAAGCCGTTCCCAGGAACAGGCCTTATTAAATTTTGTGCGCGGTGGCAAGGGTTTTATTCCCTTGCACTGCGCTTCTTACTGTTTCAGGAATTCTCCTGAAGTGGTAGAAATGATCGGTGGCCAGTTCAAGAGTCACAGGTATGATTCATTCCCTGCCACGATTATCAAACCTGAACACCCGGTAATGAAAGGCATAACATCCTTTGTTACACTTGATGAAACTTATGTACACGACAAGATCAGCAAGAACATTGAAGTGCTGACTGAAAGGGTAGAGGGTGATCATCATGAGCCCTATACCTGGGTTCGTCCATACGGACAGGGCCGTGTATTTTATACTGCGTATGGACATGATGAAAACACTTTCAACAATCCAGGCTTTCTTAACCTGGTGCGTAATGGTATCTTATGGGCAGTAGGTGATAAAGCCGCAGCCGATGTGGCTGCACTCAATGTTGCCCAACCTACCTATTTTGATGGCCCTGTTCCTAATTATGAGCACCGTGATCCTGCACCAAAAGTTCAGAATTCATTGACTCCGCAGCAATCAATGTCGCTGATGCAGGTCCCTGTTGATTTTGACCTTCAGTTATTTGCTTCAGAACCAGATGTAGTGAATCCTATCTATATGAACTGGGATGAGCGCGGCAGGCTTTGGGTGATTGAAACTGTTGACTATCCAAATGAGATCAAAAATGACGATATAGGAGATGACCGGATAAAAATAATAGAAGACACCAATGGTGACGGCAAAGCAGACAAGTTCACCATCTTCGCCGACAAGCTTAACATTCCTACCAGCTTTGTTTTCTCCAATGGTGGCATTATTGTTAGTGAAGCTCCCAGTTTCCTGTTCCTTAAAGACACTGATGGTGATGACAAGGCCGATGTTCGCACACCTATTTTAAGTGGCTGGGGCAAGAATGATACACACGCACAGGCTTCGAACCTGCGATATGGCCTCGATAACAAGATCTGGGGCGTGGTTGGCTATTCCGGATTCAATAATGGAAAGAAAGGCAAAGATTCGCTGGCTTTTGGTAATGGCTGTTATCGTTTTAACCCGGATGGAAAGAATCTGGAATTCCTTTCTACTACCAGCAACAATACCTGGGGGCTTGGTTTCTCTGAAGAGTTTGATGTTTTTATTTCTACGGCAAATAATACACACACCGCTTTCTTTGGAATGCCGAAAAGATACTATGATAAAGCAGGCATAAGAAATGAAACGGGTGTAGAAAAACTGGATGCACATTATGGCATGCATGTGGCCACCAAAAATCTTCGCCAGGTGGATGTACAGGGCGGATTCACTGCTGCTGCCGGGCATAGTCTTTATACTGCACGTGTATTTCCCCAGGAATACTGGAATCGGGTAGCATTTGTTACAGAACCTACCGGCCGCTTGATACATAAAAATTTAATTGCTCCCAATGGATCCGGATTCAAGGAAAACGGAGATGGATGGAATATGCTGGTCAGTGCGGATGAATGGGCAGCTCCCATCCAGGCAGAAGTGGGGCCAGATGGTTCATTGTGGGTAACTGACTGGTATGACTTTATCATTCAGCATAACCCAACACCCAATGTGAATTCCGCCGGATATAATGCACAGACCGGTAAAGGAAATGCATATATAAATCCTTTGA
Organism: Segetibacter sp.; assembly: GCA_021154405.1. Taxonomy (GTDB): domain Bacteria; phylum Bacteroidota; class Bacteroidia; order Chitinophagales; family Chitinophagaceae; genus JAJKIP01. The sequence continues at coordinate 6,710 of JAJKIP010000261.1, forward strand.
GAGACCATGAGCGCGGACGCATATACCGCATGGTTTATAAAAAGAATTCTCCCAGGAATACACTGCAGTTAAATAAAAACGATGTAGCAGGATTGGTTAAGGCGCTGAGTAATGATAATATGTTCTGGCGCACTACCGCGCAAAGACTATTAGTGGAAAAGCAGGATAAATCAGTGTTGCCTGCTTTATATAAACTGGTGCAGAATGAAGAGCTGGATGGCGCCGGTATCAATGCTCCTGCAGTTCATGCACTCTGGACCATCCAGGGATTAAAAGCCATGACTGCTACCAATCCAACTGCTATAGCGGTTGCTACGAAAGCATTATCACATCCTGCAGCCGGCGTTCGAAGGGCAGCTATTGAAGTATTGCCCAAAACACCTGCTACTTTTCTTGCCATGCAAAAAGCTAAAGTGTTTGATGATAAAGACCTGCGCGTAAGACTGGCTGCTATTTTGGCAACAGCAGATATGAAATCTTCTGCTGCTATTGGCAATGTGTTAGTAGATATGGCAAACAAAGAAGAGAATGTTACAGATACCTGGTTGCGACAGGCTTTGATTATTGCCAGCAAACTGAATGCAGAAACATTTAGAGCTGCCTTTAAGAAGAAGGGATTAAATGCGAATCCTTCATTGATGGAAGCGTCACTTGCCCAGCGACTGGCATTTGGCGACCGCATAGAGACTACTCCATTGAGAAGGCAGTTTGGAAGACAGCAGCAGCAGCAACAGGAGCTCAACCCTGAAATTGCCAACAGAGAGATCCTGATCTCAGGTGATATGGAAAGAGCCACCCGCAACTTCGGTGGCGGTGGTAATGCTGGCGGGGGCAACCGGGGAAATAACAATAATGCAAATGCGCCTGCAATAATTCCTTATCATGGAATGATAGTGGCACAGGGCAGTAAAGCAAACGGTTATGCGCTCTACTTTATTGAAAATAAAATGTATTTCCAGGTGAATGAAGATGGTAAACCTTTCCAGGTTGCTACTACTACACCTAACCTGCCAGCGAAATTCAGTTTCAAGGCAGGTCTGGCAAAGGACGGAACAATGCGACTTTATATCGATAACAAAGAGGTTGCAAAGACAAAAGCAGCTGGTTTGTTCAAAAAAGAATTTGAAATACCACTTCGGGTGGGCAATGAAACCAAAAGAGGAGAAGAAAAGATCGCCGATTATCCAGACTCCAACTTCCTCATGCGTGCAACGCTGACCAATGGCAAGCTGGAAACGCTGGAAGGACTTACACCTGCAGTGAATTTGGGTAAACCGGATAAAGTGATCAGCCTGGGTGTTATTAAAGATATAATGAAGTACGACAAGCAATTGCTAACAGCAAAAGCGGGTACAGTATTGCAGATCGTGATGAGGAATCCGGATCATATGCAGCACAATTTTGTATTGATCAAACCTAATACAATAGATAGAGTAGGTGCAGCTGCTGATAAACTGGCACAGGGTGCAACGGCTGGTTCTGTTACTTCAAAGATGCAGTATGTACCGAGAATGCCGGAAGTATTGTATGCAACGCCGATGCTGAACCCTGGTTCAACTTACAACCTGACTATTAAAGTGCCGGATACACCGGGAGATTATCCCTATATCTGTACGTTCCCGGGCCACTGGCGCATTATGAGAGGAATATTGAGAGTGACTAAATCTGTTAATTAAAGCGCATGGCGTTAGATATTAAATATGGAGTGAGCACCTGGTTATGGACATCTCCTTTCAGTACAGCCTCTATCCAGGAACTGTTTCCCAAGATCGCTGATATGGGATTTGATGTGGTGGAGATAGCTGTGGAAGACCCATCGCTTATTGATGGTAAAAAGGTAAGGAAAGCCCTGGATAAATATAATCTGAAAGCAGGAGTTTGTGGTGCGTTTGGACCTTCCCGTGACTTTACTAGTGAAGATCCGGCTATTCATGCCAATTGTTTTAACTATATACAGGCCTGTCTCGATCTCTGTGTGGATCTGGATGTAAAATTCCTGGGTGGTCCCATGTATTCTGCAGTAGGCAAAGCAAGAATGGTCTCACCGGAACAAAGAAAAAAGGAATGGCAATCAGCTGTTACAAATCTCCGCAAAGTTTGCGAAGCAGCTGCAAGACGGGGATTAAAAATTGCCCTGGAGCCATTAAATAGATTTGAATCCGACCTGGTGAATACGGCTGATGATGTAGTGCGTATGGTGAATGATATTGGTCACCCTGCTGCAAAGATTATGCTGGATGGATTTCACATGAACATTGAAGAAAGAGATATTGAAAACGCCATCATCACTGCAGGTGATAAATTGATCCATCTGCAGGTTGCAGAGAATTATCGTGGTACGCCCGGAACTGGTCAAACCAATTGGGCAGCTTACCGTAAGGGACTGGAAGCAATCAATTACAATGGTACCATTACCATTGAAAGCTTTACCACAGACAACAAGGAACTGGCGGGTGCAGTTTGCTTCTGGCGTCCGATGGCGGAGAACCAGGATCTCTTTGCATCAGAAGGATTGCGCTTTTTAAAACAACTGATCAACAACAACGCTGATATATATAATCATACACCATTAAAAACTTCTGTAAATGGGAAAGAATAAAATCAATGTAGCAATTATCGGCCTTGGTTTTGGAGCGGAATTTATTCCAATTTACCAGCGGCATCCAGGAGCAAATATGTATGCTATTTGCCAGCGCAATACAGAGAAGTTAAACCAGGTTGGAGATGCTTTCGGAATTGAGAAGCGATATACGGATTATGACGAATTATTGAAGGATAAAAATATTGACGCGGTACACATCAACACTCCCATTCAAAACCATGCAGAGCAATCATTGAAGGCTTTGAGGGCGGGAAAACATGTAGCCTGTACTGTGCCAATGGCAACTACAGTTGAAGAATGCCGGCAGATTGTTGAAGCAGTAAAGGAGACTGGTCTCACCTATATGATGATGGAAACCGTGGTGTATAGTCGTGAGTTCCTCTTTGTAAAAGAAATGTATGAAAAAGGAGAATTGGGTAAACTGCAATTCATGCGTGCTTCTCACCAGCAGGAAATGGCAGGATGGCCTGGGTACTGGGAAGGATTGCCTCCCATGCATTACGCAACACATTGTGTGGGCCCTGTGGTTGCACTTGCCAATGCAGATGCGGAATATGTATCCTGTCTGGGTTCAGGAAGGATTGATGAAGATCTGATTAAGAAATATAATTCACCATTTGCGATAGAGACATGCCATATCAAATTCCGAAATTCCGACCTGGCGGCAGAAGTAACGCGTTCCCTTTTCAATACCGCACGTCAGTATCGGGAAAGCTTTGATGTGTATGGAAGCAGGAAAACATTTGAATGGACCTTAATTGAACATGAAGACTCAGTGATCCATACCGGTGAAAAACCGGAAAGAGTAAAGATCCCTGATTATGCGCACCTTTTGCCTAAAGAGATCCAGGCTTTTACAACCGGGGGTGTGTATGATGCAAACAGCAATCAACATTTATCATTTATTCAGGGAGCTGGTCACGGGGGCTCACATCCGCACCTGGCGAATGAATTCATAAGCGCATTACTCGAAGAAAGATCACCATTCCCCAATGCAAGGCAGTCAGCCAATATCACCTGTGTGGGGATACTGGCACATGAATCAGCAATACAGGGAGGAAAGATCCTTCATTTGCCGGAGTTCACATTAAGTCCGGCGCAGACCAAATCAAAAGGGAAAGAACAATTAGCATAAGCCGTCAGGAAGCATTACTAACCTGTCCGGGAAAATTCAATAGTGGTTACTAAAGAATGATTGTTAACCCAACTCAAGGCATATGAGATTGGCTTGCTGTATTTGCTTGATATTGTTGGGCGTTGCAGTTATTGCACAGCGTCCGAAAACCTATACGGTGCCAGCCGGTGTAGAAGTAAAAGAAATTGTACCAGCGAATGAGATTTACCAGTTTCCCGAATTTCTTCAGGGTCTGGTGATCTTTAAAGATGGGAAATCTGCACCTGGAAAACTCAATTACAATAGGCTTATAGCTGAGATCCAGTTTATCGATCCAAAAGGTGATACGCTTTCTCTTGCCAATGAACAAATGATCAGAACAGCATTCATTGGATCAGATACATTTTATTATAGTGAAGGATATGTAAGGCAATTGAGTGGGGGCTCCCGGGTAAAAATGGGTGAGCGGATTGCATTCAGGGAGTACATCCAAAAGCCAGGAGCGTATGGTCTGTCTTCTGCTACTACTGCCACTAATACCATATCGGTTCTTTTAAATCGCAGGTCAGTTGACCTTAACGTGAGCCAGGAATTGGTACTGATAAAGAATACAAATTATTTAATAGGAGACAGGTTCAATGTTTTTGTAGTAGCGGAAAAAAACGTTATCCTGAAAATGTTCCCGGATAGCAGACCAGCAATAGAAGATTTTATTGAAAGGAATAAGATCAGTTTCACCAGATCAGAGCATATGATACAACTGGCGAAATTCCTGGATACCTTATGAATAAGAACACATTAATCCTTTGATAGACCAATATCTGCCCTTTGAAGATGAGACGGTTCCTGATTTCCCATCAAAACAACGACTATGAGATTAAATAACAACACACTGCAACCTAAAAACCACCTGTTGGTTTTTTCAGACAGCATTCTATTTACGCCAGGATAACCTGCCTGCTGTTTGCTTTTCATCGCTAACTATTTTATTTATTATCAAATTAAAATGTATGAAACATTGCTTGTTGAAAAGGGAATTTGAATCCCGGATCCGGGACCATTCGATTCAGCTTCGGTTTCTCTTCATTACTGTCCTTTCCATATTCTGCACAGCGGTTTTTGCGCAGATCCCGGTAGCAGGAAAGGTTACCTCTGGCGATTCGGTTCTCACAAATGTGACTGTCCAGGTAAAAGGTACAGGTGTAGCCACACAAACGAATTCAGCCGGTGAATACTCAATTAATGCTGCCGGGACCGGGACCCTGGTCTTTTCTTCTGTGGGATTTAATACACTGGAAGTAAAAATAAATAACCAGAGTTCGATTAACGTTCAATTGCAGAGCAATAATGTTCAGCTGACAGATGTGGTAGTGGTGGGTTATAGTACGCAAAAAAAGGCGACTGTAACGGGTGCGGTTTCCAGTATTAGTTCCAAGGACCTGGTCACAACCCCTTCTGGCACTACTTCCGGAGCACTGGTTGGTAAGGTACAGGGTATCACTACCCGCAGCCCGGATTCCAGGCCTGGCAGAGGTGTAAATATTCAGATCAGAAATATGGGTAACCCATTGTTTGTAATTGACGGAGTTCCTTATACAGGCGGTAGTACCGGTGTTACTGGTTTTGGATTTAACCAGGGTTCAGGTCAGGATGTGTTTAACACATTGGGCCTGGAAGATATTGAAAGTATTACCATATTGAAAGATGCCTCAGCATCAATCTATGGTTTGCGTGCGGCCAATGGTGTTGTACTTGTTACAACTAAAAAAGGAAAAAAAGGGGAGCAGCCAAAGATCCAGGCATCAGGCTATTGGGGTTTCCAGAATTTTACCCGTTATCCAAAACCGCCAAGTGCCTATACACACCAGTTGGCAACTGTTGAAGCGGCACAAAATGCTGGCCAGGATCCAAGCAGTGTTTTAACAAAAGCTGAGCTGGAGAAATGGAGGCTGGGAACGGATAGTGGTTACCAGAGTTATGATTATTTTAAATTGGTTACACGTCCCAATGTTCCTCAAAAATATATTAGTGCCAGTGCAACAGGAGGAACTAACAGATCAACCTATTATGTTTCTCTTAGCCACCTTGATCAGGATGCAATCCTTAAGGACTTTAGTTACCAGCGTACAAATGTCCAGATCAATCTTAATACTCAGTTAGCTAACAGGCTCCAGTTAGGCACACAGGTTTCACTTCGCCGCGAGAGGAACTTTAATATCGGTGTTCCAGGACTGGATGATTACTTTAATCCTTTTCTAAGCATATTCAGTATGTGGCCAACCGAAGCCCCTTATGCCAATAACAATCCAAAATATATCAATAATACGCATAACGTAAACGTTAACCCTGCTACTTATACCAAAGATATTACTGGCTGGATCGAGGAATTATGGCATACCATGGATTTCAAAATGAATCTGCAATATGATTTTCCATTTGGATTACAGGCAAAGGCAACGATAAATTACAATTACCAGAATGAGGATTTTGATGGTATGGAGTATACCTATCCTGCCTATATCTATAATAAGAGTACAGGAAATTATGAGGATAGGGCTGTTGGTTCCACTATTCCTTATGGCAACCAGAATCCCTGGAGGGAAAAACACAAGCGTAATGTTATCAGCCGCTACGCCCAGTTTACACTGAATTATTCAAAACAATTAGGCGATCATAATATTGCAGCTGTTGCAGGTTATGAGCGATCAGATTATGAGAACTCCTACTTTGTAGTACATACCATTCCTTCCAACAACTACATTCCATTAATGAGCTTTTCTGAACAGGATATCCTCCAGGATCAGTGGGCCATAGAAGCAAGAGCAGGATATATTGGAAGACTGAACTACAACTACAAACAGAAATACCTGCTGGAATTATTGGGACGCTATGATGGTTCTTACCTGTATGAACCGGATCATCGTTGGGGTTTCTTCTCGGGCGCATCTGCCGGTTGGAGAATTTCTGAAGAAAAATGGTTTAATAAAGTTAGGCTGATCAATGATTTAAAACTACGTGTGTCTTATGGTGAAACTGGTAGTGAAGCTGGTATCAATGCGTTTGATTATTTACCAGGATATACATATCCAAACGGAAGCTCAGTTCTGGATGGTGTTTATGTAATTGGTGCTGGTCCAAGAGGTATTCCAGTAACTAATCTGTCATGGGTATTGAACCGTACAATGAACGTCGGCGTAGATATCGCGTTAATGAATAATAAGATTACCGGCCAGTTTGATGTATTTGAAAGACGGAGAACCGGTGTGCCGTTTGGAAAATATGATGTATTGCTTCCCAGTGAGGTTGGATATGGATTGCCCAATGAGAATCTGAATAAGGATGCTACCCGTGGTATTGAAGGAATTGTTAACTATAACAATAAGTTTGGGGCGGTGGATTTTACAGCCAGCGTAAATGCGTCTTATGCGCGTAACTGGTCTATATATGAATACAAACAGCGCTTTGGTAATTCTTATAATGAATACCGGACTTCCAATCAAAAACGTCTCGCTGGTGTGACTGGTACTGGTAATAACAACGCTTTTGGGTATACTGTTATCGGCAGATTTACGTCTCAGGAGCAAATTGATAAATACCCAGTAAATATTGACGGCCAGGGCAACAGAACAATGCTTCCAGGTGATTTCATTTATAAGGATTATAACGGAGACAATATCATCAATGATCTGGACCGCACTGCCATTGGCTATCAGAGAGGTCAGAATCCATTCCTGAGCTTTGGTTCTACGGTAACTGCAGGTTATAAGGGAATCAGCCTTACTGTTGTTTTTGCAGGTGGTGCTCTTCAGTCATTTGAAAATGGTGTGGAATCAAAGATCCTGTTCCAGAACAATGGTACTTCACCCCATTACTTTTTTGAGGATCGTTGGCACAGAGCTGATCCATATGATCCAAACAGCGAGTGGATACCGGGTAAATATCCAGCCATTCGAAGAGGTAATACCCATATCAATTATCAGCTAAGTGATTTCTGGCTTACCAATATAACTTATGTGCGCGTAAGAAATATTGAATTGGGATACCAGATCCCAAAGAACATCATCGCCAGGTTCGGTATGTCAGCACTCAGGATATATGCTAATGCTACAAATCTGTTCACGATTGATAACATGAAGAAATTTGAGCTGGATCCGGAGATCACCTCAAGCGGTGGACTGGTGTACCCGCAACAAAAGCTGATCACCTTTGGTTTCAATGTGTCATTTTAAAACAAACAATTATGAAAAGAGTTTATTATATAGGGTTTGTGTTTGTTTTCAGTCTGTCTCTTTTTTCCTGTAAAAAAGACTGGCTGCAAAGACAACCCAAGAACATTCTTACGGATGAGCAGGTTTGGAATGATCCAAAACAGTTAACAGGACTCATTGCCAACTACTACAACCGCCTTCCTACGGATATGGGCCTGGATGGTAACTGGCGTAATATGGCTGATTACGATGATGCCATGTGGTCTGGTGAATCCAATAATGAGGGCAGAAATAATATTCCGAATTATCCCGGCAACCGCTGGGAATACTGGGATTATGGTTTTATCCGTGACATCAACCTGTCTATCGAAAAAATAAATGAGTTGGGCACTTCGCTCACAGCTGCACAAAAAAAGCCATTTTTAGCTGAGCTGCGGTTCATGCGTGCCTGGATATATTTTGAATTGGTGCGTAGAATGGGGGGTGTGCCCATTGTAACCAGTCAATTGATCTATGATTATAGTGGAGATGCATCTTCATTGAGGAAACCAAGAGCAAAAGAATCAGAGGTATATGATTTTGTAGCAAGCGAACTGGACGCTATCAAGGACGATTTGACAAATGGTGTCACGATAAATGGCGGCGTAATTACAGCGGTAAGTGTTACCCGGGCCAACAAGTTCATTGCGATGGCCTTGAAAAGCCGCGCCATGTTATATGCAGGTTCAATAGCCAAATATAATAGTCTGCGTGCAGTGCCAATCACTACTCCGGGTGGTGAGGTTGGAATTCCGGCAAATATGGCAAATACCTATTACCAGAAAGCCCTGGATGCAGCAAAGGAAGTGATAAACAGCCCATGGTATCAATTGAAAAGCGGAGTTGGTCCTGTTGCAGGAGCTACTGCTTATTACGAAGCAACCACAAAGAAGTCAGCTAACAAAGAATTCGTCTTTATTAAGGACTATCTGACAGCCAAGGATAAAAGGCATACGTTCACGTATGATAATATTGTACGTGGTGTAAGGGAAGACAATCTTTCTTCCTCTCAGGTCACTCCCTCTGTCAGCCTCGTGGAAGCATTTGAATACACCGATGGTTCACCCGGAACCCTGAGAACAAGAAATGCTGGTAATACTGATTATATCTATTATGATAAACCAGAGGACATTTTCGCGGGGAAAGATTACCGTCTGAATGGATCAATTATTTATCCTAATAGTGTTTTCAAAGGTTCTACTATTGAAATCCAGGCTGGGGTTAAAGTATGGAATGCTACTACTTCAACCTATACCAATGTAGAAGGCGCAATTGGAACCGTATACACAGATGGAAAGACACTGGTTGGTTCATCTGGTCCTCACCGGTCAAACCAGGATGTTACCAATACTGGTTTCGCCCTGCGAAAATTCATTGAGGAAGGTTCACTCACCAGCACCCGAGGTGTACGCAGTGATAACCCGTGGATATGGATCCGTTTATCTGAAGTTTTATTGAATGCTGCAGAAGCTGCTTTTGAACTGGGACAAATACCCGATGCCCTGAACTATGTTAACAGGGTTAGAGAAAGAGCGGGATTTGGACCTAATAGTCTCAATGCCGGAACACTTACCCTGGCAAGATTACAAAATGAACGCAGAGTGGAACTGTGCTTTGAGGATCACCGTGTATGGGACCTCAAGCGCTGGAGAATTGCTGACCAGGTATGGAATGGACAGGCAAACAATCCTATTGCAATGGTAGGGGCTTTGTATATGTATCGTGTTGTTCGCCCAGGTGATCCTGCACGTGATGGCAAATATGTTTTTGACAAGTTAGATAAGGCGCCAAGGATAATTTCACCGCGGTGGTTCCAGGAAAGGAATTATTATACGTTCATTCCTCAGAGTGTGCTGGACAATAATCCTTTGATCGTTCGTAACCCATTTCAATAACATTCTTAAATTCTCGATATGAAACATAAATTATTGCCTCTGATTGTAGCAATGGCTGTATTGGGAGGTTGTAAAAAAGATAACCGGGAGCCGCCCAAATCTACGCTTGATGGTATGGTGGTAGTTACTGGTACTAAAACACCAGTTGGTGTACAATCCAACGGAACACAATTGGAATTATGGCAGGATGGTTATGCACTGAAGCAAAAAATTCCAATTTACATTGACCAGACAGGTTTGTTCTCTGCCAAACTGTTTGATGGCAGATATAAACTGGTAAGGCTGAGTGGAGCGCCCTGGCAAAATAATACTGACACGATGACTATTGATCTGAAAGGTCATGCTGTGGTGGAAGTGCCGGTGGTTCCTTACTTTACTGTGGGAGGAGAATCAATCACCTATAGCGCTGCAGATACGTCTATCACTGCTACATTCAGTGTTTTCAGAATGGACCCAAGTAAAATTGCTGACAGGGTATCTCTGCACATCGGACTTACTCAGATCACGGATGCGAATAACCAGATACCACTTCCTGCTGCAACCATTGATAAAGCGCCAGCCGCAAATTACCTGACGGCCCCAACAACTCTCAAGATCCAGTTGAACCCAGACAGATATCCCGGTACAGGAAATGCTGAATTGAGACGTCAGTTGGCTTTGATCTTTACAAAGAAATACAGCTTTGCA
>JAJKIP010000262.1 GCA_021154405.1 Segetibacter sp.
GCTCCGGAGATATTCCCGTTACACGTGGCGAGTTTGATATGGCAATTGTAAAAATTGACCTCAACGGTAAAAAACAGTGGGTTAAGACATTCGGAGGAAGCGGAAGTGATGAAGCCCATTCAATTACTTTTAGCAGGGATGGCAGAAGTTTCCTGATTGCCGGAAGCAGTACAACAGATAATGATGGTGATATCCCCAAAATTCACACAAAACAGTTCTCTTTCTTTTCAGAGATTATAGTACTTAGTGTAAGTCCTGATGGCAATTTGCAATGGATAAGGAATTATGGAGGGAATTTTGGTGAAGACGTAAGATCTATTGTTGCTAGTCCGGATGGCAGTGGATACATAATGGCAGGGTATACTTCGAGTGATAACAATGGGGATATTCCTCCAACTCATGATAAAAGTAATGGACTATCAGACATGCTGGTTCTTAAAATTGGATTGGATGGAGCGAAACAATGGATAAAAACCTTTGGTGGAAAAGGATTCGACTGGGCTACTGATATTGTACCCAAACAGGGCGGTACAGGTTATGTTATAACCGGGATGACGGAAAGCAATGCCACCGGTGATATTCCTGCTACACTGGGCGAATCAGACATGATTGCAATAGAACTGGATGCGGATGGCAATAAACAATGGCTGAACACCTATGGTGGCGATGACATTGATGATGCATTTGCCATAACCGCAATTCCGGGTGGAGATTACCTGTTGACCGGAAATACTTCCAGCAATGAAAATGGCGATGTTCCAAAGAACCATACTGCTGGTATTAATTCGATGGATCTAATAATAGTGAGAATAGGACCTGGCGGAAATAAAAAATGGGTCAGGACTTACGGGGGGAATGGTAATGACCAGGGGACCTATGCAACCATGAGCACCGATGGAAGTTTTGTCATCTCCGGATTAACTGCCAGTAATAATAATTTTGATGTACCGGCCAATCATAGTGGCCAGGGAATTAATGACGCATGGGTGGTCAAGGTGAAGGAATGAGTTGCCGGTAAATAATTAGGGAGGTAACGGAATATTCCCTATCTTTACGTGGTAATTGAGTCATTGCATCAGTAATCGTTAATTATTCTGCTCAGTAATCTGCTAATTAATTAGTCTCTTACTCTCTGCTTTCTCATCTTATTAATTTTATCAATTTTTTATTAATGAACATTTATGTATCAAACTTAAGCTTCAACGTTCAGGATGAAGACTTAAGAGAGTTTTTTGCTCCTTATGGAGAAGTAGTATCATCTAAGATCATCAACGACAGAGAAACAGGGAATTCCCGTGGCTTTGGATTTGTTGAAATGTCAGATGAAGCTGCATCCAAGAAAGCTATTGCTGAATTGGATGGCGCTACAGTAGAAGGCAGGGCCATTAAGGTTATGGAAGCTAAACCAAAGGAAAATAAACCAAACCGCAGCAACGGTGGTGGTGGTAACTACAACAACAGTGGTAGTTACAATAAGAACAGATATTAATTTATTTGTATTTTATAAATCGAGAGGCTATCCCAAAAAGATAGCCTCTTTTGTTTTATTTTGGTTTACTTTCCTATATTTACACTCTCAGTATGCCGGATCCCGGCAAATAAACGTTCTGCCTCATTTTTGTTATTGCCTCTGTCTCTGCCTCTTATGTTCATAGATATTAATTAGTTATTTGAACAGTAAAATGTCGATCAGTCTCGGGTTTAGTAATTGCATTTTTGAACTTAATTGTAAAATGGGCATTTATGAAACTATCAGAATTCATCGCATTGTCTGAGGACCAGAAGCGGCTCACGGTTATGACCCATGGAGTCGCCATTGCCAAAAGATATCTCAGCGATCAGCTTGTCTTTCTTTTTCAATTACCGGAATATTATGTAGAAGCTTATTGTTGCTGCAAGAGCAAGGATATTATGGAATACAGGATATTTCAGAACACGAAGCAGCTGGCTCCCTACCTTGATGCAATCCAGATCGATGATCTGTTGAATTGAGCTGCAGCCAATTGAAGTAATAAATCAATAATTATTCCTGGAGTTACTTCAGGTTAAGGGAACACCTTTTCCTCCAGGTGTGTATGCTCATAAATGACCTTCAGGAGGTAGGAAACTTCAAAAGGTTTTTCAATATAGCCATCAGCTCCTGCTTCTTTTGAAAGTTTTGCTATATCGGGCGATGCGGAGATCATAATTACCGGGATATCACGGGTATTGCTTTGGCTTTTAAGATGGCGGCAAATATCCAATCCATTAGTGCCGGAAAGTTGTTTATCTACCAGGAAAATATCGGGGATTGAAAATTTATTCTGAAACAGATCATTCCCATTGCTTTTAAGCTCAATAGTATAGCCAGCCCTTTCAAAGATAATTTGTAAAATATCGCGTATACCTTCATCATCATCAATGGCGAGTATTTTTTTCTTTAAAGAAATACCTGGGGATGGCGATTGGGAAGATGGTACATACTTTTTCATCAAAACTGGTTAAGAGGTAGCGAAAAAGAGAAGGTTGAACCTTTGTTCTTACTGCTTTTAGCCTGGATAGTACCTCCCTGACGCTTTATAAAAGCTGCAGCTATGTATAATCCTAACCCTAGCCCGGAAAAAGTATTATAAGAAGATTCTGTGATCCGGAAAAAGCGGTCGAAGACCTTATCAACCAATTCAGCTTCAATACCTATACCAAAGTCCTGTACACTTACAACTATATTTCCCGGTTCAATTTTTGAAGAAACGATAACTTTTTTTGCCCCTGGGGAATATTTTATCGCATTACTGAGGAGATTTGTCAGCACCTGTCCGGTCCGGTACCGATCCCCGTTTAGTTTTACAGGTCTTCCAAGCTTTCTCACGATAGTATGCGTTGAGGTAGTCCGCTGCATTTCATCCGTAACCTCTTCAATAAGCTCGTTAATATTATATTCTTCTTCCCGAAACTTTAGCCTTCCGTTCTCAATGCGGGTAAAATCAAGAAGATCTACGATCAGGGTGGTTAACCGGTCTATTTGTGTATTCAGTTTGCCCAGTATTTCAGTAGATTGTTTATCATTGGAATCACTGAACATGTTCTCAAGTATCTGAGTATAGCCTTTTATGCTTGTAACGGGGGTCTTCAGCTCATGGCTGGCAATGCCGATGAACTCATCTTTCTGATGCTCAAGGATCTTGCGTTCGGTAATATCCCGAAAAGTGCCGATAACCCCGTTTATTTTGGGATCGTGAAGCAGGTTACGGAAAATAGCATCAATAGTGCGGTAATTTCCATTTTTATGACGTAGCCGGAATTCTCCATAAATATTGTTTGCGGGATTGGCGATAGCTTTTTTGAACAGGTCAAGCTCAACAGTCCTGTCTTCCGGATGCACAATAGGATCCATATTGATATTCCGGCCCACTCGTTCCTCCGGATTATATCCTAACAAGGTTTGAATGGCAGGGCTTTCATACTTAATAGTGGCATCATGGTCAAATACAGTAATGATATCCGAAGCATTCTGGACAAGCAGGCGAAAACGCTCCTCATTACTTTTCAGCGTATCCTCCATTTTTTTCCGTTCCGTAAGGTCCTGAATGGCAAGAAGGATCAGGGAATCACGTTCTTCTTTCCTGGGGAACTTATGAGCATTCAGCAGCATGCTTTTTGACCCCACGCTCGGAAAATTATGTGTGACTTCGAAATTATAAACTGGGATGTCACGCGTCAATACCAGGGACAGGTTTTTTCGCAATTCAGGAATATCCCATTGGCCATTGCCCAAGTCATAGAGAAATACACCTTCTGTTTCTTCGGGGTTTGCGTGGAAGGTCCGGTAAAATCCTTTATTTGCTGTTTTAACCTTCAGGTCGCCAGAAAGCATGATCAGTGATTCATGCATAGTTTCCACAACAGCCTTGGCATAATCGCTTGCTTCCTTCAATTCTGCATTACGCAGCTGTAATTCTTCATTGATGCTTTGTAACTCTTCATTTGAAGAAAGGACTTCTTCATTTGCCGACTGCAATTCTTCCCGGGTAGCTTCAAAATCCTCGGTGATGATCCTGATACTGTCACGCGCCTCTTTTAACTGGCTTTCCAGTGCCTGTACTCTTTTTTCACCAGACGGGTCTTTGGAGTTCCCCTGACTTTTTTTAGATGCTGGTGGTAAAGTTGCCTGTTCTTTGAATATTATCAGGTAATAAATATCTTTTCCGGAACCTTTGATCGGTAATACCTCAATAACAATTTCCTGGGCAATCCCATCTGTAACTATAATTACTCCTTCTTTCCTGGCAATTCGATTCTCTTTTTTTGCGCGATGGATGATGGTCCGCAAATCAAAAGCAAGTTCATCCCTGACCATCTTTAAAAGATGAAGACTGGCCTTGCCAGAGGCTGGTTCCAGGTAGCGGGAAGTTGATCCACGAAAGCGCAGTATTTCCAGGTCTTTGTTTACGAGAACACTTGCAGGAGTATACCGGTTCAATAATATTTTATCTGTTTCTTTTTCCAGGTCCGGTTCTGGCAAAAGCGCTGCAGTAACCTGCTTTGAATCATCTTCTGCCATTTCAAGGCCGGATGAATAGGACCGTAGTGAAAAATCAAGTTGCAAGGGAGTATTCACCAGCCGCTTTGTGTATATTTTGTATTGCTTGCTGGGCTGATCAAAAAGATCAGTAGCACTTCCAATGGTCTCTGATTTACCAAGCAGCAAATATCCTGTTGGTTTCAGGGCATAATGAAATGAATGCATGATCCTGCTCTGGGGTCCTGATTCCAGGTAGATCAGTAAATTCTGGCAACTGATCACATCCATCCTTGAAAATGGAGGGTCTTTTAACAAATTATGCGGTGCAAAAATGCACATGTCTCGTATCACTTTTACAACCTGGTAATGGCTGTTGGATTTCACAAAGAAACGGCGCAATCTCTGAGGTGAAACATTTTGAACTGCGGATTTATTGTATATTCCTGAACGCGCTTTTTCAATGGCTCTTTCATTCAGGTCAGTTGCAAATATCTGAATGGATGTTGTTATTGCTTTTTCGCCCAGGTATTCCAGCATTGTAATAGCAAAGGAGAAAGCTTCTTCCCCAGTAGCACAACCCGGGATCCATATCCTGAGGGCGTCTGTTGCTTTACGCGATTTTAATAAATCCGGTAATATGACGGTGCTGAGCGCCTTGTACAATAAGGGATCGCGGAAAAAATCAGTTACGGTGATTAGCAGGTCCTGGTACAATGCATCAACTTCCGCCTTATTTTCCCGCAAAAGATTTAAATATTCCTCTAGTGTTTTCAGTCGATTGAGTGCCATCCGTCGAATAATTCGCCGGTGAATCGTAGTCTGCTTATAATGGCTAAAATCAACACCTTTCCTGTTGTGCATCAGCATCTGGATCTTCCGTAATTCCCCCTGGTGATCGGCCAGGAATTCATTTTGGGATTTTACAGCGTAAGGATGCTTAACCAGCGATGCCAGTTCCTTTGCAATTTTATCAGGCGGCATTACGAAGTCCACATACCCCATATCATCGGCGTGGTGGGGCATTCCCATATAATTAGCTGTATTGTCCTGTGCAAACGTAATTCCTCCTTCCGTTTTTATGGACATCAATCCCAAAGAACCATCTGATCCCGTACCTGAGAGAATGATTCCAACGGCATTCTGCTGGTATAATGGGGCAAGTGATGAAAAAAAATGATCAATCGGATTCAATCTTCCAGATTGATCTTCCTGCTTCAATTTTAATTTACCGTCTGCGACTGTGAGAAGATTTTTTGCAGGAATTACATACACATAGTTCTTCTGGAGTGGAGTATTATTTTTTACAGTAACTACAGGCATTTTGGTTTTTCGCTGTAATATCTGCGGCAAAAGACTTTTATGCTCTGCTGAGAGATGCTGAATATATATGTATGCCATCCCAAGATCAGGTGGCAGGTTTTCGAGCAAAATAGAAAAAGCCTCCATTCCGCCCGCCGAACCTCCTATGGCCACAATAGGAAACGACTTAATGCTTTTCTTTGGAGCTGGAATTTTGCCATTTGTGGGAACAGTACCATTCGTTTTTTTGCTTTTGGTCACAATTTCTTTCTTCCCTTTTAAACTACTTTTTTTCATTAAGCGTTGAAGTTAAACTAAAGGCAGTTCCTTCAGAAGATAAATTTTATGATACCGGGAAATAGCAATTGAAAGTTGCTCCGTGGGCGGGACTGCCTTCTGCCGTGATAAATCCGCCATGCATTTCCATTATTTTTTTACAGATAGTGAGACCAATCCCCGATCCCCGGTAATAGGATTTATCATTGATGCGATAGAAAAGTTCAAATATTCTTTCTGCCTCTGTGTCTTTAAATCCAATTCCGTTATCCAATATGGAAATAATTAGATATTGGACATTTTTGGTGGCAGTACTGATAACGTTCATTTCATCTGCGCGTGAGGACCGGATCTTTATAACAGGAGCGGCAACCATTTTCCGGAATTTAATGCAATTATCAAGCAGGTTTGTAAACAGCCACGATAATAACAGGGGGTCAGCATTCAAAGCTGGCAGTTTCTTTACTTCAATTTCTGCATTCGCCTGCTCAAACTTCCTTTGCATTTTTGAAACAACATTGTCGAGTACAACATTTGGATCAATCAATGTTGGATGCACGCCAATTTCATATAATCGAAGGAAGCCATTAATATCTTCCGTTAGCAATTTCATTCGCTGTAAGGCGGCCTGCGATCTGCGAATATTTGCCTTGGAAGCATCGCTTAATAAAGCAACCTCCTTACTGATAAGAAATTCCAGGCTGGTATATAGTGATTGCAGTGTCTCTTTATAATCCGTAGCAATAACAGAATTGAAAGATCTCAATTCAGAATTCAATTCTTTAATACTCTCATCCTTTTTACTGATGACCTTTTTTAATTGTTCAACCTCTGCGCTATCTTCAAAGAACAGGCAGATAGTATCCAGAAGTGGAACATACCTTACATTGGCAATGCATTTGCCAGCTGCTGTGATAAATGTGTCTTCAGATTCAATTTCCCGTTGCGTTTTTATTGCAATGACCATTTTATGAAAGGAAGCTCCGGGGTTCACATTGAAGGAGAAAAAAGTTTTACCGGTCATATCTGCCTTTGGCAAATACTGTTTACCTTTTTCATTGATAAATACATACCTGAAATCAACAATGTCGGCTTCGCGGTAAACAGGTTTTAGTATTTGAACACCA
>JAJKIP010000263.1 GCA_021154405.1 Segetibacter sp.
GAGATCAATGCCAATACCAAATCCAATAACCTTACCGGCTCCGCAATTACAGTTGGCTGGAGGAACAGGAATACATTCAAAGGCGGTGAATTATTGAAAATAGATGCTACTGTTGGTTCGGAATTCCAATACAGTTCAGCTTTTGCAGGATATAATACATTCCGGGTTGGAGGAGAGGTTAGCCTGGAATACCCGAGGTTTGTTGTCCCGTTCTTCAATGTAAATACTCCTGGCGGTTTCGTACCCAAAACCAAATTCCTGCTGGGATATGATATTCTTACGCGCCAGAAATTATACAGTATGAATTCTTTCCGGGCCAACCTGGGTTATACCTGGCAGGAGAACATAAGGAAAACGCATGAGTTCAACCCAATCAGCATCACTTATGTACAGCCCCTATCAATAAGCCAGATGTATATTGACAGCATGAAGGATGATCGTACACTGCAAAAAGCAGTTGAAAAGCAGTTCATCCTTGGCTCCAGTTATAATTATAACTATAATGGACTGACCGGTACATTTAAGGAAGGTTTTTACTGGAATGGATTGATTGATGTTTCAGGTAATATTGCAGGTTTGCTTTCAGGCGCCAATGCACCTGATAATCCCAAGTTTATTTTCAATGCACAGTTTGCACAATACATAAAACTGGAATCAGATCTTAGGTATTACCTGCCACTTTCTAAAAAATCAGTACTGGCCAGCCGGCTGATCACTGGATTTGGTCTACCCTATGGAAACTCTATAGAATTACCTTTTATCAAGCAGTTCTTCGTGGGTGGCACCAATAGCATTCGTGCATTCAGGAGCCGCTCCATAGGGCCGGGTACTTACCTTCCGCTAACAACTAAAAAATTTATTCCGGATCAGTCCGGAGATATCAAGCTTGAAATAAATACAGAATTAAGGATGCAGCTGGCTGGCATTGTACATGGCGCCGCATTTATCGACGCGGGAAATGTCTGGCTGTTTAACGACAACCCGGATAAACCGGGTGCAAAGTTCGACAAAGACTTCCTGAGCGAGCTGGCGGTAGGCGCAGGGCTCGGCTTGCGATTTGATATATCCTTCCTCGTGCTGCGATTTGATGTCGCATTTCCATTAAGAAAGCCCTACCTGACGCCCGGAAACCGCTGGGTGATCAATCAGATCGATATTCTTAATCCGGGATGGAGAAAATCAAATTTGGTTTATAACCTGGGCATTGGCTATCCATTCTGAAGTAAATCATGGTTAACCACTAATTTGCAATTCAAGGCACCAAAATCATACAAATTGCCAGCGGAAATTGTAATTTTCATTTTAGTTTGTACTCTGAAATCAATATTCCCAAGAGAAAATGGTCTCCCTCTTAACGCTTAAAGGAAAGGTTTGGTCTGGTTATTTCCTTGCATTTATTCTTTTACTCGTTTCCTACTTCCTGATATTTTATACTATGCAGCGCTCTGTGCAGGAAACAAATTCCGTTTCTCACACCTTTAATGTGATTAACAGGCTGGAGATGCTGCGCGGCCAGATTACACAGGCTGAAACAGGAATCAGAGGATATGTAATTACAAAGGATGTCCGTTTCCGATCACCCTATGATGAGGCTATTGTCAATATCCCGGTGATCTATGGGGAATTAAAAACCCTTACAAAAGAAAACCCACTTCAGCAATCGCGGCTGGATACGCTTAAGATGCTGATCGATGAACGGCTACAGTACATGGCCAGGGGACTGGCAAGCTTTGAAGCAAATGGCCTGGTGATCGTGGACAGTCTGCGTGCAACCCGCGAACCAAGTAAGCGAATCATGGATAGCATCAGGGTATTTACAACTAACCTCAAGACGGCAGAAGAAAAGCTCATGGAATTGAGAAAGAGTAAATTGACTGGATTCTTCGACAGTACGCAACTCATTGCCATGATATCCCTGGCAATTGCCTTTATCACCCTGTTTTATTCACTGATCATTTTTAATAAGGAGAACAAAGCCAAGGAGAAAGCTATGGAGCGGGCCATGCTATACAGCGTGGAACTGGAAAATAATATCAGCAAATTAAAGGCTACTAACCTTGAGCTGGAAGAATTCAGATCACTGGAAAAATTTACGGCCACGGGCCGTATCGCCAGGACCATCGCTCACGAAGTGAGAAATCCATTGACCAATATTTCACTCGCAGCTGAACAACTGGAAGAGAGTTTACCTGCAACCAAAGAATCGGTGGTATTGCTGGAAATGATATCCCGAAATGCCACCAGGATCAACCAGCTGGTATCCGAACTGCTCAATGCCACCCGTTTTGCGAACCTTGAATTCCGTGAGACAGATATTACGGGCTTATTGGAAGAAACGCTTGAATTGGCGAGGGATCGTATCAATCTGAACCATGTGGAAGTAGAAAAGCATTATTCCCCTGAACCGATCCTGGTTTCTGTGGACGGGGAGAAAATGAAGCTTGCACTTCTGAACATTATCGTAAATGCCATTGAGGCCATGGAAAAAAACGGCGGCCTGTTGGTCATAAAGACCAAAAAACAGGGTAATAAGTGCATAATTGAGATCAGGGATAATGGTAAAGGAATGGATGATGACGTATTAAGGAACCTTTTTGAACCCTATTTTACCGGTAAGCTGAAAGGAAATGGACTTGGCCTGACAAATACCCAGAATGTGATATTTAATCATAAAGGCAGTATCAAGGTTTACAGCAAACCTGGTCAGGGTGCAACTTTCTTAATCTCGCTCAATATTCAGGAACAGAGGGAACCGGTAGCATGACCCCATAATGGGGAAAATAATCCACAGTAATCAGGTGGTCTTAACTGCAATGCCCTCCAGGGTCTTAAAAATTACCTCCTTGGAGAAAGGCTTTCCTATAAAGTAATCAACGCCCTGGGCAGTAGCTTTTTCCCTGTCTGCAATAGTGTCATGGGCGGTGATCATAACAATTATACTCAACGGACATTTTTGCTTAAGCGTGGCGATATAATTAACCCCCAATCCATCAGGCAGATGGTTATCCAGGAAAATGACCGAATGTTCTGTTTCATTTTCAATGATTTTCTCCGCCTCAGAGAGGCTTCCTGCAAGGGTTGTCTGGAAATTTTTCTGTCTCAGGATACCGCTTAAAAGAAAGCAGATATCTGTTTCATCGTCAATAATGAGAGCTTTGGGCCTGGATAGTGGGTTATTCAGCATTGATTGGAGAGGCTCTATAAAAATATGATATTCATTAGATCTGTAACCCTTTATCGCAATTTTACTGCCAAATGATTTTTTACCCACAGCTGCGTAAATTTCCGGCATGATTTTGCTCTAACCTATAAAGTCAAGGCTTTAAAAAAAGTGTTAATTTCAACTTCAATACCCCTCTTATGAATAAAAGTATCCTCATCATTGATGACGATATCGATCTGTGCACACTGCTTGGTAGGTATCTTTCACGGAAAGGGTTTGATACAGAAGCTACCCATACGGGTGCAAAAGGTATCGCAAAATTCAACGAAAAAAAGTTTGATGCTGTCATCTGTGATTACCGGCTGGGCGATATGGATGGAAAGGATGTGATAGCGGCCATCCGTAAACAAAATCCGAATGTGGGCCTGCTGGTCATAACTGGATATTCTGATATCAAGACTGCCGTAGAGGTAATCAAGCTCGGCGCATTCGATTATATTACAAAACCGCTTATTCCGGACGAAGTATTAAACATACTTCATAAGATTTTACAGACTCCGCCCGAAGAGTTGGGACAGGAAAGGAAAACACGTCCTGTTTCCGAAGCAGGTGTTACCGCTCGAGGCAAAATCAATAACCCTGATTTTTATGAAGGAAAATCTCCTGCAGCCAAAGCACTCTACGACCAGGTAAATATTGTTGCCGCAACCAATTACAGCATCATATTATATGGCGAAAGTGGGTCAGGAAAAGAAGTGATCGCCCGCAGTATTCACCAGTTAAGCGCGAGAAAGGACAAACCGTTTGTAGCCATGGATTGCGGTACGCTGTCAAAAGAACTGGCCGGTAGTGAATTGTTTGGTCACGTAAAAGGGGCCTTTACCGGTGCATTACAGGATAAAGAAGGTCACTTTGAATTAGCCGATGGTGGAACCCTGTTCCTGGATGAAGTAGGTAACCTTGGTGTAGAGATACAGGCTACGCTTCTTCGCGTGATCCAGGAAAGAAAATTCAAACGTGTAGGTGGTAATAAAGAAAAAGAAGTAGACGTACGTATTATAGTAGCTTCTAATGAAAATCTCAGGGACGCTTACCGGAAAGGTAAATTCAGGGAAGATCTTTACCATCGTTTCAATGAATTCTCCATTAACCTTCCTCCATTGAGAAGTCGCCGTGAAGATATACCTGCCTTCGCCGAATTCTTCCTTGAAAAAGCAACTACAGAATTGGGAAAAAAAGTTACTGAATATGAAGATGATGTAATGGAAGCATTCCTTTCGTATGAATGGCCGGGAAATCTCCGGGAATTCAGGAATGTGATCCGGAGGGCAGTCTTGCTCACCGAGCCTGGTAAAAAGATCAGCATTTCCTCCTTGCCATGGGAGATCAATAACAAGAACCCCCTGACTACGCGGGAAGAAGACAGATCAGGAACCGAGTTTACACCAGCAGCGGCTATCACTGCCAGTCCCGAACTAAAGGAAGGTGATCTGAAATCCAAAAATCAGTTAAAGGATGCGGCTGGCAGGGCAGAATTTGAGACGATTATGTCTGTTCTCAAAATGGTAAACTTCAACAAAAAGAAAGCAGCAGAACTGCTGAAAATAGACAGGAAAACGCTTTATAACAAGATCAAGAATTATCAATCCTCCTGAGGATAAATATTTCCTGAACGGGATGCCGGATAAGGGGCTTAAACCCATTGTCCGGCATTTTTTTTATTGTAGAGGAAACCGGTTACTCAAAATTTCCCAGGCCGTGCAAATTATTCCCCAAAGGCTGTTCTTATCTGCACGATCTTCACCTCAAACACAGTCGGGCTCCATTTTTTTATTATTATTTTTTAAGTTACCTGAAATAAAAATCCGGCCTGAAGCCGGTCAATTTTACAGTTTTTTGCAAAAAGAATGATACTTGCGATAAAAAACATTTAGCCTTTAAACTTATTGAATCAAACGAACTCCTACTTTTGCAACGCTGGCACAATCTTTCCTCCTATATCTTGCTTGTCCCAGAAATAACAGACGCATGAAAATTTTACTGTTTTTGGCTGCTATCTACACGCTGATCTTTCATCAATGTTACCAGAAGAAAAACAATGTAGTTCCTTTGCCTGCACCTGCTCATCATTCTCAGTACATTGCCCAGGATACCGTTAAGCAATCCTTCAAGACAATTATGCTGGCAGGGTATCCGGAAAAACCCGTAGAACATAAAAGAAGCTATCCGGGCAGCCTTATCCTGAGTCCATCCTGGTAAGAAAGAACTGGCAGTTTTATTCAGGATGCCTTTCCCTTATTAAAAGAAATGCTTTCGATCCAGGCTCTGATAGCAGAAGGCTCCTTCCTCAATTTCCTGGACAATCGATCTATTAATTCTTCTTCTTTTCCCGGCCTGAGCTCCAGGTCTTCATCTGTCAGCTCAACATTTTGCTCTTTGAGCTTTTCTTTCACAGACTCCCATGAATTTTCGAGATGTAATGAATTCATATATATGGTTTATCCAAACCCAACAATATTCAGGCCCTAATATACGTATCAGGTACGGATGCCTAATGCCTCACCATCATAGTTCCCTGATTTTTATATTCCGATAATATATTTCGGAATATTCGGATTGCAATAATATTCTTCCACTTTTTACACTGGCTTCTTCGCCTACGTTCACCACCACTCCATTAACAATATGCACACATTTTCCATTTACTGAAATCACTTCCACCGTATTCCATTCACCTGGTTTTTCGCCATCCGCCTGCTTAATGAATCGTGTGTGATCAGCCGGCACATTCTGCGTTCCATTTACTTTAATAGTACTGAATCCCAATAACCAGAAATCACCGATATCTCCTTCCTGTATCTGGCATTCGATTGATTTAGGCCAGATTGAATCCGGTTCATTCATGGGGATATTGTAACAAATGCCGGCATCTCTCTTTTCGTTCTCCCTCGGTGGCCATCTTTTCCCTCCAAACCGGAACTCGAGCTTGAAATGGAAATTGGTAAATCCTTTCTCGGTCATCGCATATCCAAGATCTTTTCCCACGGCATACATGCAACTATCTTTTACCTGGAAATTAGAGTTGGGGTCCTTGTTGATACCAAAGTTCTGTAAAAAGGTATGCCAGCCATTGAAGTTCTGACCGTTGAACAGTGAAATGAAAGGATCATTAAGTACCGGAACAATATTTTTTACAACAAAAACATAATCATTGTAATCTCCATTTTTGGCTTCTTCGAAGCATACCAGGTAAGTATTATTCAATGGCTTACCTGCCGCATTTTTCACGGAATAGGTCCTTATCGCTCTTACAGCGTTGGCTGGAAAAAATAGCATGTTCCAGACATCCTCTGAATAAGCAGAATGGGTGGGACCTGTAGCATAAAATCCAAATTGGCTATTGCCGGGGTCAAATGAACTGGCTCCTTTTGCAATAGCCGGGAATAATGTTTGATGCTCGGGATATTTGCCTGCCTTTGCCAGCACACCTACCTGATTCATTTTCGGCATGGCACCATTATTAATATAATACCCAAAAGGAAGTTCAAAATCCGGCGAATATCTGGCAACAGGAATCATCTCCACTTTTCCTTTACCTGCTTTTCGAAAAAGAGAAGAAGAAATTTCCTCTCCCTGCAATTCCGGACGAGTATTGTTTGCCAGGCTGGTCCATCCAATATTTGCTTCGTATCCCAGTACTTCAATGATACTTGACAGGGGCGCTTCATGCTCCCCTTCCAGTCCATCTGTTGCAAGACCAGCCAGATCAATTTCGGCAATATCTTTTTTGGCTGCATTCTTTGCAAGAATTTTTGCCTTCGAAATTCCTGTAAAGCCCGCAGGCGGTGAAAATGTTACAACTATTTTCCTTCCTCGCTGTGACACTATTTTAAAATTGGCAATATCTCCATCCACCAATTTCACAGAACTTACCCCCGAAGGCAATAAAATTGAATCAGGTTTGCTGACTGTTAAACTGACTGCAGAAAAAGCCAGGTTTCCTTTAAATGGTACATTTTGCCCCATAGCCACTACCATACCTGCTATGATTAAAACGGGCAGAATCGCAAGTCGTTTTATATTATACATCATACAAGCTAATCATATATTTTATACAAAACTGGTAATGCAAAAAACTCGTACTAATAGATAAAATAGTACCACTTATTCCTTCTGGTAATTTTTACTTTTGGATTGACGATTGATGCATACAATACATAATTGCCATGACTGTAATTTTTGCCAGGCTATTTTATTTTTACTGCATTGCTTCCATACTAAGCTTTTCTTGCGGGAAAAGCGAAAAGCAACCTGTAACTCCTCCAGCCAATCAAACACCTGTAACCCAGACTGATCCCTTTAAAGACATAAACAATTCACTGGTAACACCGAATCCAACAAAGGAAGCTATCTCACTCTATCAGTTCCTAAAAAATAATTATGGGAAAAAGATCCTTTCAGGCGTAATGACCCTAAACAGTTTCGATGAAACTACCTGGCTTAAAAACAATACGGGTAAAGAACCAGCAATCATTGGACTTGACTTTATGCATTGTAACAGAAACTATAACTGGTATGATAATGAGCAACCAATCAAAGACGCTAAAACTTATTGGGAAAGAAATGGTATCCCTGTATTAGTCTGGCATTGGCGTGACCCATCCCGGAAAACAGAAGAATTCTACACAGCCAAAACCAGCTTCGACGTTTCAAGGGTTAACGATCCTTCCTCAGATGAGTACAAGGCGATGATCAGTGATATAGACTTCGTTTCCGGATTGCTAAAAAAACTGCAGGCTGATAATATCCCTGTGATCTGGAGACCATTGCATGAAGCAGCAGGTGGCTGGTTCTGGTGGGGTGCCAAAGGAGCAGCACCGTGCAAAAAACTTTACCAGCTTATGTACGATCGAATGGTTAATTACCATGGCCTTAGAAACCTAATCTGGGTGTGGACGAGGGAACCAAATGATAACGACTGGTACCCTGGTGATTCCTATGTTGATATCGTAGGGCGTGATATCTATAAACAGGGCGACCATACATCACAGATTGCAGAATGGACAGCGATGCATGCTTTATATGGCAGTAAAAAGATGGTCACACTTTCTGAGGTGGGGTCAATTCCGGATGAAACTAACCTGGTTTCAGATAAGGCTGCGTGGTCATGGTTCATGCCGTGGTATGGCGATTATACTCGCAATAGCATTAATAACTCTCTCGATCTATGGAAAAAAATGTTCGCGAGCGATTATGTAATTACGCTGGATGAGATGCCCTCCCTCAAATGAATAACCTTGTTTAGAAAGCCCGCTTCTCAGATGAAGCTTTTGTTGGTTTGAAATCAATAACCCGGTAGTATGCTTTCTTCGGCTGATAAGCTGTATCGAATAAAAGCGGATATGCTTTGCCACCGCCGCCTCTGCGGTCCAGCCAACTGCCACGGTCTGATACATTCCAGAACGTAACCCCAGAGATCACATTGCGGTATTTGCGGAAAAGATCAAAAATCATATCATATTTTTCCGTCTGCAATTTTTCTCTTTCAGGTGTATAGGTGGTGGCGCTATCTCTACGGGCACTATTACCGCTCGGTTGTACCTTAAGATCCAGTTCAGTGATCTGGATCTTCAATCCCAGAGAGGCAAATTTGGCAAGTGTGGAGTCAACCTGTCCTTCTGTAAGATCATGAATGGACCAATGGGCCTGCAGACCCACACCATGGATGGGCACGCCTGCATCCTTCAATCCTTTCACCATCCTGTATATCTTTTCCCGCTTCACAGGATCGGTTTCATTATAATCGTTATAAAATAAAATAGCCTTGGGATCAGCTTCATGTGCATATTCAAATGCCTTTGCCACAAAATCTTCTCCGCAGATCCTATACCACTGGGAATTCCTGAAATACTCCTTTGGATTATCCGAAATACATTCATTCACAACGTCCCATGCATACACTACGTCTTTGTAACGGTTAACTACTGTTGTAATATGTTCCTTCAGTCGCTTCAGCAATAATTCTTTTGATGCAGTATCCGGAGGATTATGAGAGGAATCAATAAACATCCAGCGGGGTGCCTGGTTGTGCCAGCAAAGATTATGTCCCCTGATCTTTAAATGATTCTTCCTGGCAAAAGCCACAATGGAATCTGCATCCCTCCAGAAGTATTCATTTTCCCTTGGGTGAATAGGTCCCATCTTCATGGCGTTCTCAGGCGTCATGCTGCCAAATTGCTGCAGGATCAATGCGCTTTCGTCTGGACGCTTAAGCCCCTGTGGAGACACTGCCACTCCCATGGTAAAATAATCCTTATAATAATCCTTCAGGCCTTTTGCATCAGGACTACTGGCTACGTTTTTTCCTGAGTTACAGTCGGCAAAAATATACGCGGTGGCTACCAAAGCTAACACCATCAAACAATTGGAAAATCCTTTACTCATAATGCTAAATGTAGTTTACTATTGGTTTGGACAGCCTTTCCAAAACGAGGATAAATTTATCCGTTAAGGCTATTATTACAGTGAAAATTTCCTCCGTTTGTCTACAAAAAACTAGATTTATAGAATGAAAAGCATACTCTTATTATCAACCGTATTATTATTCTCTACTGTGAAAGGGCAATTGGCTTCATCGCCAGATCAGCCTATACAATCAGACGTATATTCCTGGAAAAATCTTCCGGTTGATAAAAAAGAAAATACGGAAAGAAGGCAAATTGTCAATGGGAAAAGTGCAGTGCTGGCGAATATGGAGATCCATGCAAGAACTTTGCAACCAAAATCCGGTCCTCAGCCTAAACATACGCATTCGGAAGAAATTCTCCTCCTTGTTAAAGAAGGATCATTAAAAGTGTCATTGGGAAGCCAATCCAAAACTATGGGACCTGGCAGTGTTGCATTTGCAATCTCGGGAGATGAGATTGGAATAGAGAATATGGGAAAGACCCAGGCTACTTACTATATTTTCAAAATGAAAACACCAGACTCCATTCATCTGCAGAGAGCGAAAGATGCAGGAGGATCTTTCTTCATGGATTGGAATGATATCGCATTCAAGGCACACGACAAAGGTGGGGTCCGGCAGTATTTCAATCGTCCCACAGCCACACTTAATAAACTGGATATTCACGTTACAACTTTAAACGCAGGATTGAAGAGTCATGATCCGCATACACATAAGGCAGAGGAGATCGTATTGATGATCGACGGTAATGCAGAAATGCAAATCGATAAATCATTTAAGAAGGCTACTACCGGAGATCTTATTTACCTTGAGTCAATGGTACCCCACGCCATTCGCAATGATGATACCAAACCGTGCATGTATTACGCCATTCAGTGGGAATAAGATGTGTATGGATGAAACAATTACATTCAAATGATCTTTGTGTACCATTAATAATGTAAATTAGAAATCTTCATTATTTACGAATGGAAAACGAAAAAAATATTCCTTCCCCTTATGAATGGGCCGGCGGTGTCGAAAAATTCGAGCGTCTTACAGAAGTATTTTACGAAAAGGTTCTGAAGGATGAGGTCCTGGAACCGATATTCAGGCATATGTCCCCGGAACATTCAAAACATGTGGCTCATTTTTTTGCAGAAGTTTTTAAAGGACCGAAATTCTATAGCCAGGAATATGGTGATGATGCGTTGAAACATATGGTAGGGAAACATATTGGCAGAAGGCTTACTGAAGAACAACGCAAGCGATGGGTTGATCTCCTTCTAAAAAGTGCTGATGAAATTGGTCTGCCCGCTGACCCCGAATTTCGTTCCACCTTTGTAGGCCATTTGGAATGGGGCACACGTATTGCCCTCCTCAATTCTCAGTTAGATGAAAATCCAACTACCGACCAGGAGCAAATACCCCGGTGGGGATGGGGAGAAGTGAAGGGACCGTATGATGTAGTAGGGTCCCTGTTTCAGAAGAAAAATACCGAATAAACTGACATTCCTCAGCCAGTCTGAACTTTTATTTCACGTCATTAACCAGCGTGCCAATATTATCGATCGTAATCTTTATTGTATCTCCAGGCTGTAAAGTAAAATCACTTCCCGGCACAATCCCGGTTCCTGTCATGATCATACAACCGTGCGGAAAAGAACAAGCCCTGTAAACAAATGATACCAGTTCTTCCGGAGTGCGTTTCATCTGGCTGATGGCAATATCTCCCTTAAAGACCTGTTGACCCTTCCTCAATATTTCCAGCCTGATCATTGTATCAGGAGAAAGCGGCTTATCAGTTATATATATACAGGGCCCGATAGCAGCACATGCATCATAGGTCTTTGCCTGTGGCAGGTATAAAGGATTCTCGCCCTCAATACTCCTTGAGCTCATATCATTACCCACAGTATAACCAATGATCTTTCCAGATGAAGTAACAACCAGTGTCAACTCCGGCTCAGGTACATCCCAAACGGAATCTTTGCGGATAGCCACTTTACCGCCATGACCCACCACACGATGTGCAGTAGCTTTAAAAAAAACCTCAGGTCTCACGGCTTCATACACCTTGGCGTAGAAATCCGCTCCTCCTGCATCCTTTGATTCTTCCTGCCTGCCAATTTTGCTTCTGAGATACGTAACACCACAAGCCCACAATTCCTGCTTGCCCATGGGAGCAATTATATTGTCAGGAGCTTTTGTATTTCCTTTGTTAGAGCCATTCGCAATCCAGCTGGTAAGCTTTTCAAGGATCTTGTCATCATTGAGAAACTCATCCCAGTCATCAACAGGAGCTGTATGAAATAAACCTTCATGTTCTATCACAGCACCCGATTCCGTTCTGTAAATTTTCATTTTATTTGAACTGTTTGTTTAATAATCAAAGCCTAATCTCTCATCTTTAATCGCAACACATACATATCATTGGTGATATAGAGCGTCTTCTGATCTGGAGACAGTGCACAATTTGATGCAGGATTCTCCAGTTTCAACCGGCCCAGCATTTTTCCTTCCGGATTAAATATCCTGATACCACCGGGTCCACTCGCGAAAATAGTCCCGTTCTTATCGATCTTGAAACCATCGGGCAAACCGGGTAATGTTTTATCTTCTCCCACACAGCTGAAAAAAAGTTTCCCATTTTTCAAACCATTATCATCCACATCAAAGATATACCAGTTCGGTTTCTCCGGATCCGAACAGGCAACGATCAGTTTCTTTTCATCCGGCGTTAAAGCAATTCCATTAGGCCGTGTAATGGAATCAACCAGTAATACAACCGTGCCATCTGTTTTTACTTTATAGACCCCATTGTAAGGAGTTTCTTTCTTTGGATCATTATCAGATTTCGATTCCAGTCCATAGATTGGATCGGTAAAGAATATTTCCCCTTTGCTATTAAATATTACATCATTGGGACTGTTGAACCGCATTCCTTTATACTTTCCGGCAAGGGTTGTAAATAGCGGCTGGGGGTTATCTACACTGGAATTCATTCTTGCAATCTGGCGATTACCATGCTGACACAATACCAGGTGGCCATTCTTATCAAGCGTAAGTCCATTGGATCCCATTTCTCCTCCCCGCTTTGCTGTATCGGTATAACCTGAAGGCGTGAGATAGACCTCCTTGCCCTTCTCAGCAGTCCACTTATAAACTATATTTTGGGGAACATCGGAGAAAATAAGTGCATTGATCTTTTCTACCCACAAAGGACCTTCACTCCAGTCCAGGCTATCGGCAATTATTTCAGCTTTTGCATCGGGGGAGATAATGGCATCCAGTGCCGGATCCATTTTTTCAAGTGTGCCAATAGTTTTTTTGGTAGAATCAGCCTTCTCTTCCGTTTTAGGTGATTCGTTATTATTATTACAGGCAGTCATACATCCAATACAAAAAAGGAGAAGCAGATATTTCATGGTCAAGCGGTTTGTTGGCTGGGTTAAGGCGGTTTCTGGCCATGGTCTGTCTCACACACCATTTGTGGTAAGTGAGGCGCGTGAATGAACGCGCGTAAACCAGGGCATCAATGCAGATCTCTTGTCACCTCACTGCCTGATCCACCTTGCAGCAGATCAAGATCAGCTCCAAGATGTGCCTGCTGCACATGATCGATATAAAATTTTACATAACCCCTGCTGGCCGCAGCTTCCGGCTGCTTCCAGGCCTTCTTTCTTTTTTGTAATTCCTCCTCGCTTATATCCAGGTGCAGCTTTCGATTTTCTACATCCAGCTCAATCATATCCCCGTTCTGTACCAATGCCAGCGTACCGCCAATAGATGATTCTGGAGATACATGGAGTATCACCGTTCCGGCAGCCGTTCCACTCATTCTTCCATCGGAGATGCGAATCATATCTTTCACACCCTTCTTCAATATCTTATCGGGCAGATCCACATTCCCTACTTCGGGCATGCCGGGATAACCCACAGGTCCCACTCCTTTCAATACTATCACACAGTTTTCATCAATATCAAGCTTTGGATCATCGATTCGCTGATGGTAATCTTCCATCGTTTCAAAAACTACCGCACGACCCTTGTGCTTCATCAGGTTTTTAGATGCAGCTGAGGGTTTGATGATTGCTCCCTGCTCACACAAATTACCTTTCAATACCGCGATTCCGGCCTCGGGCTGCAATGGCTGGCCTAAGGTACTGATCACATCCGTATTATAACAAACCGGTTTGACATTGTTTTCCCCGATCGACTTCCCATTTACTGTTATCGCATCAGCATGAAGGTATTGTTTTAATTCATTGATCACCACGGGAAGACCGCCGGCATAATAGAAATCTTCCATCAGGTATTTTCCGGAAGGTTTAAGATTTACCAGTAAAGGTATCTTGCTGCCGATCCTGTCAAAATCCTCCAGGTTGAGATTTACCCCAATCCTTCCTGCTATTGCCAGGAGGTGAATAATAAAATTCGTTGAACCGCCAATACCGGCATTGACTACAATGGAATTTTCCATTGCCTGACGGGTAAGTATTTTGGAGAGTTTAAGATCTTCTTTGACCATCTCTACTATCCGGCGGCCGGATAATTGTGCCATCAATTTCTTTCTTGAATCCACAGCCGGAATAGCAGCGGCACCGGGTAAGGTCAATCCCAGTGATTCAACCATACAGGCCATGGTAGAAGCAGTTCCCATGGTCATACAATGACCCTGGCTGCGGGCTACACCCACTTCCACTTCATGAATATCCTCTGCTGTGAAATTCTCAACGGCACGTTTTTCTTTTATTAACCAGTTGAATGATCCTGATCCAACGCATTCTCCCCTGAATCGTCCATTCAACATTGGACCTCCGGGAACAACAATAGTTGGAAGGTCCACACTGCATGCGCCCATTACTGTAGACGGAGTTGTTTTATCACAACCCGTTAATAATACAACGCCATCAATTGGGTTAGCACGAATAGTTTCTTCCACATCCATGCTTGCCAGGTTTCGGAATAGCATGGTGGTGGGACGCATCAGCGTTTCACCCAAAGATGTAACAGGAAATTCCATCGGAAAACCACCCGCCTCCACAATTCCTCTTTTGACAATCTCAGCAAAATCTCTAAGATGACCGTTGCAGGGTGTGAGATCTGACCAAGTATTGCAGATGCCGATAACAGGTTTACCCTGAAAATAATCATCGGGATATCCCTGGTTGCGTAACCAGGAACGATGCACAAATCCCATCTTGTCCGACTTACCGAACCAATCGTAACTTCTCAATTTTTTCTCCATACAGATGAGGCAAACAGTTGTTTTAATTAAAGCAGATGTGCTTTCTCACACAATGCTTTTTATTCCTTGTTGTTAAGTGCAGTTTCTAATCCCTTTGTAGTAGTGTAGTATTTAGCAATCATATTGGGCACTTCCCAGGACGGAAGGTTGCCGTTTTTCAGGTAATCAAGGAATCTTTCCATGACCCTTGCGAAATGAGCTTCATGACCTTCTCGTAATTTTTCGGAAATTACAACTTGCCACCCATTTGCGGAATTACTTAATTTTACGCCGTTGTATTTTGCACTCAAATCATTGATAGCTTTGGTAATAGCTTTCGCAATAACGCTATCTTTTTTAATAGGTTCAATGTATAAAGTAGGGATATATTTCTCCTCAGCTCCCTGCCGGATAATAAGGTTCACTTTAGTTCCCCGCATAATTGAATAATGCGTATCACCACCACCCTCTGGCGCTTTATACCTCCAGATCACAGATGTTTTTGCATGCACTCCACGAAGCGTATAATTAATTTCGCCATTGCAATAAATATTGAGGATTGAATCTTTGGTTATGTCTCTGGTGAAATAAGAAGGGAAACTGTCCAGCTTTGTTATTTCCCTGAATTGAGAAAGGCTCATAGGGGTAGTCCAGCGTTTTGCTTTATCTACCTGTATGTCTTTAGTATAATCAATTGTCTGATCGGGGAAACATTCCCATTGCACAAGGTCAACCAGATGCGTCATCACATCCACAATGCCTTCTCCCTGTTGTGCAACATCCATGAACCAGGCTGGCCGAGTAAGCACACTACCTGAAACATATTTATAGAAATGATGAACACTTTCCTTGGTGATGGCAGGCTGCTCCAGCGTCCCTTTTTGCAGTTCACCAAAAACATCCGGCATCATTGAAAGTTCCCGTTGCAATACGGTTGTGATCTCTGAACGCTCAGTCATTATATCATACAGGAGCAGCTTATTATTCTTTGCCGTTTCAAATGCCTGTTTCAATTCTTCAAAACCTTTGCTGTCAATGACCATTGGTTTATCAGCCAGCACATTGAAACCATTCTTCAGCGATTCAAGGATATATTCTGTTTTCTTCTGGTTATTGCCGGCCAGTACCACCACATTCCCTTTCTTTTCCGCAATCATCTTTTCAAAAAAATCATTCCCTTTATACACTTCTTCTTTCCAGTGAGTGGGGTTATCTGCACGCGTATTATAACCATTGATACGATCCAGATGATATTGCAGGTCTGGTCCATCGGGAGCATACACAAATACTGTTGAATCAACATCAGGGTACATGGATTTTTGGACAAGGGCCGCATGAAAATGCCCGGGATCCAGCGTTACAAGGCGAAAGGGCTTTGCAGTTTCTTCCTGTTTGGCAGATTCGTTGTTACAGGACATAATAATGGTTGCAGCGAGTAAGGGTAAAAGCGTTGTTTTCTTCATAGTTCTATTTTGATGTCCCGAATATCAGGTTTAACATACCTGGAACGGGCTGTACTTGATAATATATTTTCCCTTGAATAAAATTGAAAGGGAAATCCCTTATCCGCCATTGGTGATGCCAGGAATATTTTGCAGGCATCATGAAATGAATTATTTGAATGAATGTCCAGAAATTTCCAGATCAGTTCCCACCAGAAAATGGTCATTGTCTCATGATAACCATTTTGTCCATTATTCTCACCTCCTGCTGCCAGGTTATAAGAAATGATGCCCGATCGCAAACGGCATAAGGCATCATCTTTTTCATATTTTTTCAAATGCCAGATGGCAGTGATAATATGCGCATGGTGCGTCCATCGTTGTTTTTCCAGCGTCCTGTCCAGAAATCCATTTACTACCTCCAGCAGTTCCTCTTCCGAATTGTATTCCATCGGAACTAAATTAGTAAAACCGACCGGATTAGCCCAACCCATTTACTGCATAGACCGGCAGCCAATACCCAGCCTTAGGTTCCTTCAGATTTTATCCCGTTCCGTATTTAATAACTAACGATCATTTAATCTTCGCGGTTTCCGGCGGCCCCAGGTAACTGGGTTTTATTCCTCCCAGATCAAGCACGATCTTTTGTAAAACAATTCCCGGATTCACCATCCATATTTTCACAGTATGCTTGCCCGCTGTGCCAGCCTT
Source organism: Segetibacter sp. (assembly GCA_021154405.1). GTDB lineage: Bacteria > Bacteroidota > Bacteroidia > Chitinophagales > Chitinophagaceae > JAJKIP01. The sequence goes on from JAJKIP010000263.1 coordinate 16,992, forward strand.
ATGAATTGAATTTTTAATAATGATATTGTTAGCCACCCAGCCTTCCCATATCCTGTTATTATTATCCTCTTTATTGATGGAAATGATCTGGGGTTGCTCATTATCTACAGATACGCCATACTGCAGGCCATCACCATCATTATGGAAGTTTAGTGTGGGTGAAAAATAGCATTGAACTTTTATTGAATCGGCCTTATTGATATATACATCATATTCAAGATGTGGTGCACCACCGCCAGGTTTTTGATTGGCAGCAGTAACCGGGAAGGGAGAAATAGAAGATCCTGTGCGACCAAGATCAGGAAGTATTTTCCAGGTCACTTTTGAAGAACCTATGGATCTGCTAAAATGAGTGGCATCAATGGATACGTAACCATCTACCTCATAGAATGCATATCCTCTGGCTGTAGCCGGAATAAGATACCATGTAGAATTTTGTTTCTCTTCCCTTGATACAGCAGGTTCAGGTTTTACTGGTTGTGTTTCCAAAATTTGCACTGCTGGCATCCGATTGCGCGGGGGTTGCTGCCAATAAGTATAGCCGATATGGGTCTGATCCATCATATGACTCCACTTGCCATTATTCAACGTATTATATTGAACCGATAACAGCGAATCTTTTATATAAAGTTTCTGAACCATGTCTGCCATGGAATTGGTATAAGGGCTTTTTGCGGCAGCATACGATTTATTAAGAGCCACTGAAGTATAAAGCTGCTGAAGATTGGCAGAAGCTTTCACGGGATGCAACACGAGTTGAAAATAGGCGTCACGGTATTCAGCCGGTATCTGGATATTGAGCAGTTCCGCTTTTTCCGCAAGCTGATTATATAATGTAGTTACCGTCTGAGCTTCATTATAATTGTCGAGACTATAGGTATTCGCATCCAGCAGTTCAGGCTTGCGGCGGCCATTATACTTGCCATATTGGGCAAGTATATCAGCGATCTCAGCGGCATGATCAGGGCCAAATTGTTCAGCCGCCCAGTTTTCAGTCCATTTCTTAATATCATCCGCTCCGATCTTTTCAGGATTCCAGGCGTAATCAAACCAGA
>JAJKIP010000264.1 GCA_021154405.1 Segetibacter sp.
TGAGAAAGATGAAAAATTGGGTGTTGAGGCTGGAAGATACACAGGATTATTGTCTCATTCTGGTTCCAGGGCATTGGGTGCCAATATTGCCAACTATTACACGAAACTGGCGATTAGCAAGAGAAGATTGCCACAGGATGCAAAGAATCTTGCCTGGCTTACCCTGGATGAAGAAGAAGGAATGGAATACTGGCTGGCAATGAATCTTGCAGGGGATTATGCATCTGCGTGTCACCATATCATTCATGAAAAGATTGCCAGACAGCTGGGTCGTAAAGCAGTAAAGATGGTAGAGAACCATCACAATTTTGCATGGAAGGAAAAATGGGAAGGAAAGGAGGTGATTGTGCATCGAAAGGGTGCAACCCCTGCTGGCAAGGATGTATTGGGGGTTATTCCCGGATCTATGACCGCTCCAGGGTTTATTGTAAAAGGAAAGGGTGAGTCAGCCTCAGTCAATTCAGCTTCTCATGGCGCTGGAAGAAAAATGAGCCGTACCAGGGCTATGCAGTCGGTCACCGACAAACAAATGAAAGATGAGTTGCAAAAGCATGGTGTTAAATTGCTTGGAGGTGGATTGGATGAATCGCCTTTTGCTTACAAGGATATTGAGCTTGTCATGAAAAGCCAGCAACAGCTGGTAGATGTCGTAGGCAAGTTTACTCCAAGGATCGTAAAGATGGATGGAGCTAAACATAAAAGCTGGGGTAAGAAAAGAGAAGAAGTACAGGGCGAATAAATTCAACAGTTAGGAATACCGAAAGAGCGAAAACAATAAACAGGGCCTGCAAAGATATTGCAGGCCCTGTTATTTTATTATGAAACAGGTAATAATTCCGGCAATAACAGGAATAGTCAGATTATCCCAGCCCTTTAGTGTAACCAGCTCAGCCAATGAAGCGACAATAGATATAAAAAGGGTTCCCATGATTATCTTTTGTACAGGAAGATCATAATACGATAGCCAGCCGAAACAAATAACTAATGCGCTTCCGAAAAAGGCCAATGTACCAGCCAGTGTTTTCTGTCCATTAAAGAATTGTCTAGTTAAATGGCCCCACCTGGTGCCCGCAATTTCAGCGGAAGTATCCGATATGGCAAGCAATGAAACAGGGAGATAGAAGAATAGGTTGTTGTGTAAAGTTTCCGCCGCAAGAAAACAGAAATATACCGGTATGGGAAAAATAATACTTCCTATCGAGTTTCGTCTGGTTTTATGAACAGAGTGTAGCCTGTTCATTAAGTAGGTACTAAACAACAATAGAAAGGCTGATGAGGTCAGTGCAAGTATCCACCAGTGGGAAGTAAAAAATCTGGGTAGCAGAAGGCAGGTCAGTCCGCCACTTACATGAAGGAATTTGCGAGAGGTTTCTGCCGGCAATTTAAAGACCCGGTATATGAGTTCCGAAATCCCAATTAACAGCAACAATATTCCAAGAAATATGAGTAAGGCCAGCAGTTGAGGGTTCACTATTAAAGCCGTTGTTTTAGGAGGATAAATTACTTATTATATTGCAAGTCAGGAAAACAAACCTGCGCTTATTTGAAAGAACGTTTCTGGAATATCCCTAATACACTTTCTCTCTACCGGCTTATTATATTTCCATTCATTATGTGGTTAATACTTACGGGGCGTCAGGAACTGTTTGCAGTATTTATTGCCATTAGCCTTGTGACAGACCTCCTTGATGGAGTAATAGCCCGCGTATTTAAAATGCAGACCAGGATTGGTGCGCGGCTTGATTCCTGGGCCGACACAGGGACTTTTATCTGCTCTTTTCTCGCCATCTGGCTTTTCAAATGGGATTTCATTAGACCCCATGAATGGTTATGGTGGACCTTCTTTGTGCTGTGGGCGCTCTCCTATATTGTTGTATTTGTAAAATTCAGCGGATTGATCGGATTGCATACATATCTATTTAAAATTACCGGATACCTGCAAGGCGCCTTTATTATTTGCCTTTTCCTGATTGATTTTTATCCAATACTGTTTTATATAGGGCTTGGCGCCGGAACACTGGCCTGTATGGAAGAAATTGTCATTATACTTATTCTTGATAAGCCCAGGGAAAATGTAAAAGGCCTTTATTGGGTAATGAAAAAAAGCCACGAGTAATGCATCCTATTGTCTATTACGCTTTATTCTTTGCAATTATTGGCGCCATCGGAATGGCTATTGCAAACCTTAAGGCAACAAAAGAGATCAGAAAGAAACGATGGCTGAAATATTTCATTTATATCCTCATCACCATCCTTATAATTACGGCTATCGGGTTTAATTTTTTCTTCTGGATCTCACTGATAATTGTCCTGGCCTCTTTAATAGAACTGGGAATAAATAACAGGAACAATCCTAAATCACTTCAAACCCTATTATCTTTTACGGTATTCCTAATTGTCGCTATCGGCTTTTTACTTTACTCCAGGGTATTTTCCTGGCCCTTCCTTCTCTTTATTTATTTCCAGGTATTTATATTTGATGCCTTTTGCCAGATCACAGGGCAATTATGGGGTAAACATCAATTGGCTCCCTCAATCAGTCCCACCAAGACAATTGAAGGTCTTGCCGGCGGCTGGATCTGTTGTATCCTGGCCGCTATTCTCGGGGAGGCCTGGATTAAGGCAAATATAGCCCAGGCTGCCCTATTTGGTCTTTTGACAGGATTTGCCTCTGTTTGTGGTGACCTTTCCGCCTCCTATTACAAACGGAAACTGAAAATTAAAGATTACAGCAACTGGTTACCTGGGCAGGGCGGATTTCTGGATCGGTTTGATAGTCTGTTGGTAGTTGGATTATTTTACTATTTGCTCTATATTTTGTTTCTTAAAGGCCAGATTTCTGACCTCAAATTATTAGTTGACCGATGAGTAGAACAATTTATTGTATCAGTGGACTGGGTACGGACGAAAGGATTTTTGCCAAGCTCCGGCCTGTGGGGTATAACTTAAAGTATATTCCGCAGTTATTGCCGGATTCCCAGGAGACAATAAGTAATTATGCAGCACGTCTTGCCGAATTCATAAAGGAAGACAATGCCATTTTATTAGGAGTATCCTTTGGCGGAATGCTTGGAATTGAGATTTCAAAAATTAAGCCTATACAAAAGCTGATCATTATTTCGGGAATCAAATCGAGTAATGAACTACCCCGATGGATGAAGATGGTTGGTATATTGAAACTAAACCGCGTTTTACCTGTACGTTCCTATAAGTTTACTGAGCGGATCGATAATAATCGCCTGGGTATAACAACAGACGAAGAAAAGGAACTTGCGCGGGCTCTTCGTCAAGCCGCAGACAAAGGACATATGGAATGGGGAGTCAATGAGATATTTAATTGGAGAAATACCTGGATTCCTCAAAATGTTACTCATATTCATGGAGATAAGGATAGAATATTTCCCCTTTCCCGGGTCAAAGCAGACTTTATTATAGAGGGGGCTACTCACCTGCTCGTATATAATCGTGCTGATGAAGTGAATAAATGTATTTGCAAAATATTGGGGATAGAATAAACTGTATTTCTGAATTCTTCCCAGGAACCAGCAAGACAATAATTTTATTTCAGTTACAATTAGTGCCGCCCGCCTCTGGACTCATCACATCTGAAGTATTTGATGTAGTAATCAGGATCTTATCCAGTTTCGCTCCATCTTCACGATAGGCTATCACCAGCTTATGTTGACCTGCCGTCAGGGTTGCACTATGAAAACGGTTCCATTTCCAGGTGGTTCCCAGAAGCCCTGCAGCACCCACATAGGGTGCGTCATCTATTTTCACCCAATAGCTATCATCGGAACCCGTTGGCCCTATAGCTTTTGCCAGAAAATTATAGAATCCAGGCGTTTCAATGATAAATGGAATTACAACTATGTTTGAAGCAGTATCTGCTGCAGGCGCAGTGCGTGTATTGTTCAAACCGGCTTTCACTGTAACATATTTTCCTCCAGATGCGGTTGCGTCTTCTCCAGTTATCCAATTTTCTCCCACTGTTCCACATTCAGCTTCCAGCCATATCTTCACCAGCTTTTCTTTATCCGGGAATACAGGATTTTTGGTACCCCACCAGTTAAACCAGCGTTGATAGTTTACATCAGGATAGGGGTTGATGGTAACATCTGTATTGACATTCTTCCCCAATAAGAATTTATCAACGAATGCTTCAATATATGGTTTCTCAGTTGCCGGGACATTACAGTGCGGATGTTTTCCATCAATATAAAAACCAAAGCGATCCCCTGCACCAAATGTTTTCCAGACTTCGTGTGCAGCCCTTGAAGCAACATAATTTGATGGATTTGCCAGCCAGAAATAGTCGGTATTCCCGGTTACAAGCAATGCTCTTGGCGCTACCATCGCCATTAATTCATGGTGATCGAGCGGCAGTTTTGAAACATTCAATCCCGCAAACTGCATCATATCGTCTTTAAACCATTGATAACTCGTTGCTCCAAGTCGCTCCACATCTCCCAGGGTTTCCGAGACCCTCCAGGCTGTAGCACCACCACCACCTGACTCCTGGGCAATAGTCAGCGCAATGCGTTCATCAAATGCTCCGGAGATCAGCGCCATCTTGCCTGCATATGAACAGCCTGTTACGGCGAGATGCTTCAGGTCTATTGGCAACTTTGATTTTACCAGTTCTAATCCATCAATTACTCTGCTCACTCCCCAGGCCCATGCCGCATATTGACCGGTATTCTCAATATTCTGATCGGGATATAATTGGAAAAAAGGATCTGTATTCTGAGGCCGATTGTATACCGTAACCTGGTTATGAACAAAAGAGATTCTGGCTATGTTGCGACTGGTAAATATGTCTGCAGGAATGCTTCCATTTAAACTATTCATACCTATAACTGCAGGAAAGGGACCATCACCAGCGGGAAGGGAAACCATTGATGTTAATGTGAGTGACTTCCCGTTCACTGTAATCGTTACAATGAGTTTACCTGCCGTTGTCGTACTATCAACATAAGTAGCAGTAATATTTTCAGGTCGTGATGGCTTTATACCGATCTCATAATGCTGGAATTCTGCACCAATTTCATTTCGTCTTCGCTCCCAATCTCCAAATTTAGTAGAGCGCTTTTTGCCATCCGATTGTAGGAAAGGATCTGTCAATGGATCTATTACACGCAAATTCTCCAGGGCAGGAAACACGGGAGCCTTAAATTTTGCTCCTGTATTTTCTACATTGTATACGAGAGGCAATTGTGCCATCGCTCCATTGCTGAGGATAATAATACCTAAAAATGGTATCAGTCGGTGTATTTTCATAATCATTAGATTACTGCCAGGCAGAAATATAAGTTTGAAGAAGTAAGATCGGTAACTGGAATAAGACTTCAAACTAAGGAAATTCTTTTGCTGATCTCTCAGGGAAAAAACTATCCTAATGACTTAATATAATTATAGCGCCCGGATCCGATGGTTTGCCAGCCCGATTTCGGGAAATCTACTGAGTGCCTGCCTTTTGCATTAAATTCTCCAGAAGGGTATTCAGGATTTCCGGCAAAGCGGCATAATATTTTTTTGTAAAGGCTGGCATGGCACGCTGGAACCTCTTGTGTCAGACCTATCATCCTCAATCGTATTTGATAACGCAAAAAACCAGTCATGAATTACTCATTACTGCTTCTTTATAGACAGCCCATATTTCTATAGGCTGGTTGGTTGATACCAGTGTTAATTTTCTTTCTTATAGATCCTTTCAGTTTGATAACCTGACCTTGTATTGATAGTAAGCATATAAACACCCGGTTTTAGGCTGGCAATATCTAATGTAATGCTGTTGCTTTTATCAACTTTTTGTTGCAGGCATTTCTTTCCTGAAATATCTGCAAGCCTTAAGGAAGTAATGGGTTCGCTGGAAGAAACCGTGATAGCATTATTGGCAGGATTTGGAAACACTGTTGTTTTTAATTTGTTGCCATTATCTATCCTTACTATTTTGCTGTAATCAAATTTACCATTCAGATCAACAAGTTTAAGACGATACAATTGATAGGCCGATTGTGAAGCAGTGGCCGTGAAACTATAACCAGATTGGGATGATGCCATTACAGACCCGATTGTAGTGTAAGTAGCGCCATTGGTACTTGTTTCCACTTCATAATGACTGAAATTATCTTCGTTCTCAACCTTCCACTGGAGTATATTACCAGTTTCAGATTTTTTAACATCAAATGCTGTAAGGTGAGCGGGCAGTGTAATTAAAAAGCTAATGGAAATGGGGAACGGAAGTGCTACGGCTGATTGTGTCCAGTTGGTTTGATTGAGGATTGCTGCCCTTAATACAGCGGCATTGGCATTTACTAATGCACCTGAATATTGATTGTTATCTATTGTACTTGTATACAATAGCGAATATCCCCCAACCAAAACTCCAGGATTCGCTGATGCTGTTGATGTGAACTGGCAGCTGGTTACTCCCAGCCAGGATGCTCCGCCATATTGGACTGCCGCAATAAAAGTAGGAGAAGCAAGAGAACCCTGAAAAGCAAATATTTGATCTATGGAAGTAGTCAGGCTCATGTAAACTCCCGGTGTTGCGGATGCTGTAATACCGGTTACTGTTCCAGTACTGGAGGTGAGACCTACTTTACAGCCGATTCGAATCTGGGTTCCTATTGGCAAAAAAGTTGAAGCGGTCCATTTTATACATCCATCACTTGCCGCCCCGGTACCAGGGGTACACCCATTATTTTCATTCAACTGAAATCCGGATCCTGTCCAGCCAAAATCAGTAAAATAAATTACTGTTCCGGCATTGATATTTTTCAGAAGCAGAAAGTCAATATCATCGTCAGCGATGCCGGAATTGACAGTATTGTCGGTAGAATTCCATCCCACAATTACAATATCACCTGCGGAAAGAGCGGTAGGTTGAGCCTGTGAAATTAAACTGATTAATAACAGGCATAGGGAAGCTGTGAATAAGTAAAGCTTTTTCATAAGATTTGGAGTTGTATTAGAACACAATACTAATGCGAGTTCCGGATGAACTGAAGTAAAAGCCTGGTTGAAATAATTCTTTTTGCTCGTTTCCCCGGATATTGATTATACTCAAGACCTCGTTAAATGTAAATACCTAAATGCAGATAAGTTCATACTGGTAATTAAGAAGCTGTCCGCCTCAGGCGGACAGCTTCTTACTATTTCGATTGCACATAGTAAAATCATCACAAAAGATCGGTTCTTGAACGGACCACATTCTCTTCTACTACAATTCCTTTCAATGTTTTCCCAAATTTCCGCACATCCGCGGCAAACAATTGCGGCTGTTCCATGGGTGCAAAATGACCGCCCTTCGGCATTTCAGTCCATTGTTGGACATTAAATATGCGATCAACAAATTTCCGTGGCGCATTGACAAGGTCGTGCGGGAAAATACCTATCCCAACCGGTACCTCGGGACGTTCTATTTTTTGCTTCATCTGTTGGGGCATTACGATTGCGGCCTCATAATATATGCGCATGGCCGAGTTGATCGTCTGAGTTGCCCAGTAAATGGTTAGATTAGTCAATAACTCATCCTTTGTATAGCAATTTTCCAGTTTACCATTACAATCACTCCAGTTATAAAACTTTTCAATAATCCAAGCTGCCAGACCAGAAGGTGAATCATTCAATCCATAAGCAAGGCTTTGAGGCTTTGTACTTTGAATGAGGGCATAGCTGCCTTCTTTCTGACTCCAGGCCTGTCCCCTTTGCAAATAGTCTTTTTCTGGTTTGGTAAGATCTTCATCTGGAACAGCAAAGAGATGGTACCAGGGTACATCTGTAAGATACATGCCTTCCAGGAACTGGGGATTGCGGATAGCAATATGCTCTGCAATACTACTTCCCCAATCACCGCCCTCGACAATAAACCGGGAATAGCCCAGTTCATTAGTCATCAGTTTGGTAAACAATGAGGCTATCTGTTTAGGATTCATTCCTGATTGCGCAGGAATATCTGAAAAACCAAAGCCGGGAATAGAAGGAACCACCACGTCAAAGCAGAATCCATCTTCATCGGCTTCAGTCAGCAGAGGTATTACCTTCAGGAACCGTACAAATGAATCAGGAAAACCATGTATTAGTAAAAGCGGAACTGAATGGTCCCCTTTCCCTTTTTCATGTATAAAGTGTATACCCGTTCCATCAATATTAGCTTTGAAATGGGAGAATGAATTGATATGGGCTTCCTGTTTGCGCCAGTCAAAATCCCGCCACCAGTAACTGCAGAGTTCTTTTAGGTAATCGCTATTTGCACCCGTCTGCCAGTTATCATTATTAATTTCGTTAGGCCATCTGGTTCGCGCCAATCGATATTGCAGATCATCAAGAATGGAGGCATCTACGTTTATTTGATAAGGCTCTTTCATAAACTATTATTTCCTAAAGAGCCTCAAAAATTGTGACAGGAGTCATTTATGTGCAAAAGAGCAAACAATTTTAAATGGAGTAGCTTGAATTGTGTCAGTTTTACCCCTTTTTGATGCATTCTGCTCCTAAAAAAGAAACAGGGTCACCTACTGCAAGAAGGACCCTGTTCTTGATTTACACTACGAACTATGAGAAAACGAAAACGAAACTTTTGTTAAGGCTTATCCCACCATACTCTTGTTTCCAGGTTATCAGCTCCCTGCCTTGCTATCGCAGCCTGCACATTACTGGTGTTCACTGATATTTCAGTTGTGGGATAAGATAACCTCCTGATAAACGGACCAGTGATCTCCTTTCCCGGATAAGGATTTGGGGCCAATGCCGGATAACCCGTTCTCCTGAAATTGGCAAATGCTTCAGGTCCATTTAAAAAGCTGGCAATCCAGTATTGTGTGCCTATCTGTTGCATGGCAAGCGCAGGATTGAATGGATAGTTGGTCAGGTAAGTGGTTATGTCAGCAGGAGCTACAGCAGAGTTGGGATCATAAGTTACCATTTGTTGCATATGAGCTGTAACTCCAGCATCGTAATATCCTTTTGTTGTTCCGGTAGTGATCCATCCCCTTTCTCTCGCTTCTGCCAGCAGCAGATTGGTTTGTGCTGCTGTTACATAAAATACGGGAGCAGCTCCTTTCACCAGTCTTCTTCTGTCTACCTGGCTGTAATCATAAAAGCTGGCGAGTCCATCTGCAGTTGCCTGGCCAACAGCAGTCTGGTTATTGAATCCCATCGGCATTCCAATCTGAACAGCAATGGAGAAGTTTTGATTGGCTGTTGTTTGTGTAGGTCCTGAAGTGGCGCCAACATAACGAACAGCAATCGCAGGTAATCTTGGATCACTGTGGATTTTTAATGAATCCACAAATGGTTTGGTTAAATAGAAATTGGCCGCTTCGGATCCATTTAATGTATTGCCAATCGGTTGCTGGTAATCGCTGGTTTGCCTTACATAAGCATTGTCGGCATTGGTTGTAATAACACCACCAGCAAATGCTGCCTGTACTGTTGCGGCTGCCTTTGCTGGATCGATTTTGCTGAGGCGCATACCTGCTCTTAGCAATAAGGAATAACCGAATTTCTTCCATTGCGCGATATTACCTCCATAAAGAACATCACCTGGTTCAGTATTTCCAGCTGCATTTAATGCCGCCGATGCTTCGGTCAGTTCTTTGATAATATCTGTGTAGATCGCCTGTTGCGCATCATATTTTGGAAATAATATACCATCGGCATATCCCTTTCCGGCTTCTGTGTAAGGAATATCTCCGTAAGTATCTGTCAGTACCATAAATGAATAGGCCTGGAAAATGCGGGCCATATTGTACAAATTAGCCCTAAGCGTATTCGTTTTTAAAGCAAGAATGATATCGTGTGTATTGCGGATGACATTCCTGTAATAAGTTGGCCAAACGGGGCTATTCGGGGCCTTGTTATCTACATTGTAATTCGCTCCTGCCAAAACGCCTCCGTTGGGTGAAACCAATTGTTGAACTATCCCAATATCATAAACCAGCGTACCTACCGGGAAAGATGCATTTACCGTTGCGCCATTCAATTGCAGGATGGGGTCAAGAGAACTAAAACCTGTGGTATTTACATTCAATTTTTCCAATCCTTTATCGCAGGAAGTACTGAAAAGTAATACCGCTGCAATCAGACTGTATTTAAATATATTTTTCATGATTCTCCTGTATTAAAATTTAATGTTTAAGTTCAATCCAATTCCTCTTGTTGTTGGCAGACCGGTTGATTCCATGCCTACGAGGTTGTCTGAACTATATCCAAATTGTTCCGGATCGATATTTTCCACCCATTTCTTCAAAATAGCTACGTTATTAGCTACAAGATTCAGTCGAACTCCTTTAACAGGCCATTTGCCTGGAACGAATCTGGTGAAATCATATCCCAATGTGATCTGGCGCAATTTCCAGTAACCACCATTATAGATAACAGGTTCAATAATTGCTTGTGAGCGAAGGTGCTCCCAATAAGTTTGAACTGGTGTGAATACAGTATTAGGTCCTCCTGCCAGGTTCACGCCTGGATCATTAACTCCTCCCTCTCTACCTACCAGTGTTCTTTTATGATTGCCTTCCCTGATAGCATTGAAGTTGGTACCAGAGAGCATTTTATTACCCAATTTATAATCGATCAGGAATGAGAAACTTATTCCTTTATATTCAAATGAGTTCAGGAAACCACCCACCCATTTTGGCAGCGCACTTCCAAAAGTGACCAATGCGGCTGTGGGTTGTGGAACTCCATTAGCCAGGTGAATTATCTCTCCTTTAGTATTACGATTATATCCAAATCCTGCTATCTGACCCATTTCCTGTCCTACAATTTGTCTTAGTTCTCCATTGAATACGTGGGTACCCACTGTAATGCGTTCTCCTGGTGTACTGGTCAGGAGACTTAGCACCTTTGTTTTATTATAGGAAGTATTTGCTGTGAACTCCCAGGTGAATGTCCTGGTTTTAAATGGAACCAATGTCAGCAACGCTTCCAATCCCAGGTTACGGCTCTTGCCACTATTTATCCGTTTATCTGTATAACCGGCTGCATCGGAGATTTGTGTCAATACAATCTGGTCACTGGTGATCTTCCGGTATGCAGCCAGATCAAGATTTACCCTGCTCTTGAACATTTTTAATTCCAGACCGATCTCTGTTTCTGAAACACGCATTGGTCTCAGGTCAGCATTGGGAAGCGTGGTACCAGTACTTCCATTGGGACCACCTACCGGTACCTGTGCACCAGAGGGATTACCGATGGAAGTCGGGTTTATTACATAGAACAGTTGTCCGGCATAAGGAGGTACATCAGTATCACTACCCACCTGTGCATACGCCAGTCTTAGCTTTCCGAAAGAAAGCCATTGTGGGCTGAATGTTTCCGAGAATACATAACCTAATGAAACGGAGGGATACAATATGCTCCAGTTTTTTGGAGACAATGTAGAGAACCAATCGTTCCGCAATGTTCCATTCAGGTATAAGAATTTGTTCCAGGAGAACTCTGCTGAACCATAAAGAGAGTTAACACCCAACTTTGTAAGAGTATAAAGAGGGTCCTTTGATCTTCCATTCTGAACAGTATACAAACCACGCACAATGAAATCAGTTACCTGAACGCTGTTCAGATCTGTGCGCCTTCTCATTTGATTACCACCCACAGTTAAGTTAGCACCAAACTTTCCAAATTCACGATTGGCTGCAATCAGGAAATCGAGGTTGGTTTCGCGAAACCGGCGTGAATCCTGTGTATATACTCCATTTACATAACCGGCAGGTGCAGGACCTCTTGAAGCCTGACCGGTTGGAAAGTTGTTATAGTCCTGATCACGGGAAGAATAATCCTGTCCAAATCTTACCTGCCCAAATAACCAGTCAAGGAAATTATATTTTACTGCAATGTTTCCAAATAAGCGGTCCCTCCTGATATTCTGAAACTGTTCTGCCAGTACCCAGTACGGATTGGTTCTGTTCATGAAGCGTGAATAGATGAATTCATTTCCCTGAGCATTATATTTATTGGCATCCAGCACTTCGAGAGGCATGGTATTGGCCAGATTATATAATGTTGTGGGAATGGAATTATCCTGGTTGGCGATATTAGGAGGATTTTTATTCAGTTCATTGCTATAGTTAACATTACCGGTAAAACTCAGTTTATCATTCAGGTCATACGCAAACCCAAGATTCATTGTCTTCCGATTGAAAGTATTGTTTGGCATGATCCCCTTGCTATCAAGGTTCCCCAATGAAAGATTCAATCCACCTTTGTCTCCACCTACCGCAAGTGAAACAGTATTGGTGAGATTCTGCCCATTCCTGAAAAATTTAGTGAGGATATTGTGCTGGGCAACATACGGTACTGTAAGGTTATTGAACAGGACCTGTGTCATTCCGGGTTGTATCTTCTCTCCAAAGGACCATTCCCCCGAAGTGGGATTGGCAGTAGTTGGTCTCACCCCATTTTCTCCCTGTCCATATACATACTGGTAATCGGTATAATCAAGCGGAGCTTCATTGGTATAATTAACATTATAAGAAACACCGATTCCTTTTCCTTTAAGTCTTGATTTGGTTGTGATCATGATAACACCATCCTTTGCCCGTGCGCCATATAAAGCAGCCGCCGTGGCTCCTTTAAGAATGGTCATACTCTCTACATCATCGGGATTGATACTTGATAATCCATCTCCCCCATCTGAAGTGTTACCTCCGCCTCTCACCTGAACAGAGCCATCTGCAGCCCCATTTGGATTAGTGGCATAATTGGTATTATCAATCGGCACACCATTAATTACAATTAATGGATTATTCTGTCCTGAAATAGAAGATTGTCCCCGAATCCTGATCTTGGAAGTTCCGGCAGGGCCAGTTCCAAGTCCGGAGATATTTACACCGGCTACTTTACCTTCCAGTGCATTCATGAGGTTCGGAGATCTGTTCACGGTCAGGTCCTCAGGTTTAACCGTTGTGGTGGCATAGCCAAGTGCCCTTGCCTGCCGGGTAATACCAAGTGCGGTCACTACTACTTCATTCAGGTTTTGAGCATCGGTGGCAAGACTGGCTGTAATACTTGTCTTACCTTCCAAAGGCACTTCCTTATTTAAATACCCAACGGAAGTAAACACCAGCACATCATTGCCTGCTGCATTGATGGAAAACTTCCCGGCATTATCTGTGGTAGTGGCCCTGGCAGTTCCTTTAACTGTTACTGTTGCACCTGAAACAGGTTGATTGGTCGCATCAGTTACGGTACCTGTAACTGTTTGTGCGTTGATAAAAGCAGAAATAAGAAGAGACAGTACCAATAATAGACAAAATCGTGCATAGACTGGTGAGCTAACCAGCTTCGAGTTTTTCTTCATATAGCAAGTTGTTTGGTTAATATTCTTAATTCTCAATAGAACTAAGTCTATTTTATTAAGGTACAAAATATAGAAACACTCCTACACAAAACTTCCAATAAACAGCTCCGGAGGATATTATACAAAATCAGTAGTGTTGGGTAACGCTTTATTTGGAATGTGTTGTACATTTAAAACCTAATGGTGCCTGAATGAATCAGTTTATACTGCAACAAGGACAATCAAAAGAACTGCAACTGTTTCCGCACATTACTGAATTTGCACTGAAGAGAAATAATTCTATCACGCTGAATTCATTTAATGCATCATTGTCTGACTGTATCCGGTTTTATTATGTGATAGAAGGAAAGTTTGAATGGGTCATTCAGCAGCAGCAGTATGTTTTATTCCCTTCTGATCTCGCCATCGTGTTACCCGGGCAAATGCTAGGTGCAGAAAAAGGATTCCTGGATATCGGCACCCTGTTCTGGTTGCATATTCGCATTGATCCCAACGATCCACGCACAAACTCTTTCCTTGGTGATTGGAGCCAGGTATCGCCAGGAGAAATGATCACTATGAAAAAAATTCTGGTATTAAATAATATGCCGGTGATCTCCAAGCTAAAAGAAGCGGGATCGGTCTTTTACAACCTGCAGAATGAAATACTGAAACAGGAACTTGGATTCTCTACACGTGTCAATCAATTGCTTGATGAACTGTTTATTCTTATTACAAGACAATTGACCAGGCAAAACAATTCTCATCGCGATTTTCCTCAAACCTTTCTGAAACTGGAGGAAACACTTCGTAAGAACCTGTCTCACCAATGGACGGTGGAAGAAATGGCAGCGCTGGTGGGATTGGGAACAACCGCATTTAATGAAAAAGTAAAAAACTTCACAGGCTTTTCACCGCTGAATTATCTAATCAATATCCGTATTTCGGAAGCTATAAAATTGCTGAAGCGACCAGATGTAAACGTTACAAGTATCGCGCTTGAAACAGGTTTTTATTCATCCCAGCATTTTTCAACAACTTTTAAGAAACTGACGGGCTATACACCTAGCCAGTTCAGAAAGAATAATATTCCAAAAACTAACGACAATGGCCACAAAATCTGATTGTATTATTACCATTGAGCTGGGAACAAACGCTGTACGCGTGGTTGCCTTTGATATGAAGGGAAACAGCATTGGATCATTGAAAGGCTCCTATCCCACATTTCATACACAGCCTGATTATAGTGAACAGGATCCGGAGCAGATATTTATTACCATGTTATATGTGCTGAAGAACCTGCTTACTGAACAGATCTATCCAAACAAAAATAAAGTGGTTTGCATCTGTTTCAGCGCCGCCATGCATAGTGTATTGCCAATTGATAAAAATGGCGTGCCAATTGGGAATGCCATTACCTGGGCAGATAACCGGGGTAAAAAGGAAGGTCATGAATTGAATAACTCTCCTTACGGTAAAACCATTTACCAGGCAACGGGAACACCCATACATCCAATGTCCCCCCTGATCAAGATTGCGTGGCTAAAAAACCACGATAAAGAAAAATTCACCCAGGCCAGCAAGTTCCTGTCTATCAAAAGTTATATTATTCAGCAACTTACCGGGGAATATGTTATCGATTATAGCCTGGCATCTGCGACTGGCCTTATGAATATTCACAATATGCAATGGGAGCCGGACGCATTGGCTTATGCAGGGGTCAGTAGTAATCGCCTTCCGGCCCTGGTCCCCGTATTTTCCTCTCCGGGTAAACTGAAGAAGGAATATCAGACTTCACTGGGACTTTCTTCAGCAACCAAGATCCTTGTTGGTTCAAGTGATGGATGCCTGGCCACGCTCGGTGCGGGTGTATGGAGTGATGATAAGGCGGTAATCAGTATTGAAGATAGCGGTGCGGTGAGAGTGGTGGGCAAGGAGGTCCTTCGCGATGAAAAACGGCGTTTCTTTAATTATATACTAACCGAGGACTGTTATGTTTCCGGTGGTCCTACCAATAATGGTGGTGTCATCTTTGAATGGTTTGCAAAGCAGTTCGGGGATTTCTCAAAACCATTTGATCTTGAGTTTTCAATGGAATCGCTGATCAATGAAGCGAACAAGGTTGTGCCTGGATCTGATGGATTGATCTTCCTTCCTTATCTCCTCGGAGAGCGGGCTCCTATCTGGAATGCTAATGCCCGGGGTGTTTTTTTCGGCCTGAATATTAAACACGAAAAACAACATTTTATCCGTGCCACCATTGAAGGCATCCTGTATGAGATATATAGTATCGGCAAGATCCTGGAAGAACACAGAACAATCAAGAACCTCTCAGTCCATGGCAGCTTTGCTTCCCTTCCCTTCTGCACCCAGATGATAGCAGATATATTCAATAAACCATTAACTCTTCGGAAAAATTCGGACAGTATTGCGTATGGTGCTTTCCTGTTGAGCGCAACAGAAATGGGTATTTATAAAAACCTGGATCAGGCGGTGAAGACAGTAAATCTGCCGGATGTTTATACACCCAAGAAGCAGCACCACAGCACCTACATGAAATACTTTAAGATATTTGAAAGACTTAGCGTCAGGTTGAGCGAAGAATTTGAAGATATCGCCAACCTTCAATAGAATGTAAACTGTATTTATTTAAACCATACTCAAAACGATGAGCCGTATGAGACAATTCTTCTTTTCTATTCTTGCAATCATTTGCATGAGCGCAGGCCTTTATGCGCAGCAGGTTACTCTTTCTCCAGACCAGATAAAAGCCCTCACACCGGATTGGACCGGCGAACGATCGGCAGATGGGAGACCCCATGTATCTGACCGTTTGCTTGAACGTGTCAAAAAGATCCATATTGAGGAAGCCTGGGGTGTTTTAAGAAATAAAGGATTTCAAAATCAGTACGAAGGTGACTGGGATATCATGTTGCCGGATTCAGCAATGTCAGGTCGAGTGGTAACTGCCCAATATTGGCCGCTTCGTCCTGATTATGACAAGATGATGAAGGATAAAGGAAAAGCAGAAGGCAGGATCGGTGCTACCAACTCCTGGCCCATTGATGTATTGAAAAATGGAGATGTGTATGTAGCAGACAGCTATGGCAAAATAGTAGACGGCACTTTGATAGGTGATAACCTGGGCAATTCCATCTATGCCAAATCACACCGTGGAGTGATCTTCTATGGATCAGTAAGGGATATAGAAGGATTGGAAGAGATCCAGGGTTTCAATTACTGGACAAAAGGCAACGACCCCTCTTACATTCAACAGATGATGCTGGGCGGCATAAATGTTCCCATTCGCATTGGAAGAGCAACCGTATTACCGGGGGATGTAGTGCTGGCCAAGAAAGGGGGAATAGTTTTTATACCCGCTTACCTGGTAGAAGAAGTTGTAATCAATGCAGAATTTATATCGCTTCGTGATGCTTTTGGTCATCAGCGCCTGAGAGAGGGTAAATGGACTCCTGGACAAATCGATACTCAGTGGACAGATGAGATCAAAAAGGATTTCATGAAATGGCTGGATGAGAATCCCGGCAAGTTACCCATGTCAAGGGTTGAGCTTGACAAGTTCATGAAAGACCGTACCTGGTAATCGAAACAATTATTACTAAAAATCATTTTTATCCGCCTTCCCCATTTGTGATGCTTGGACCAGCAAAGGCGGTTTAATAACTTTAAAAACTTCCATATGACTCCCTCAAAGAAATTCTTAAATAAGCTTGGATTAAAGGATCCTGAAGATGTGGCAGCTGTAATTGACCCTTCTATTGCTCGTGAGGAAAACAGCCGTCGCTCCTTTTTAAAAAAATCAACGCTGGGTGGTATTGCACTGGGTGGCGCTTTTATGTTTTCTCCCATTGAAGAATTGGTGGCACAGAGTACCCAGAAAGTTAATCGCTACTCCGGGCCATCAGACCTGAAAATTACCGATATGCGCTATTGCGTAATACAGAATGTAGGTCGTACACCCATCATTCGCATAGACACTAACCAGGGTATTTATGGTTTGGGAGAAGTAAGGGATGGCGCCGATGAGCGATATGCTTTAATGCTGAAGAGTCGAATCCTTGGTCAAAACCCCTGCAATGTTGAAATGCTATTTAAAACGATTAAACAATTTGGTGGACATGCAAGGCAGGGCGGTGGGGTATGCGCTGTGGAAATGGCATTATGGGATCTCTGCGGTAAAGCATATAATGTTCCCGCCTGGCAATTATTGGGTGGAAGATACCGTGATAAAGTAAGAATGTATGCAGATACACCGGAAGCGCCAACCATGGATGAATTCAAGGCAAGAATTAAACATCGCCTGGAAACACAGGGCATGACATGGCTGAAGATGGATATTTCCATTGGCGAGATCAGGGATAATCCCGGATCACTTATAAATAGAAAATTCTGGGGTACCAATCTCGCACAATGGAATGGAGGGTATATGGATTATGCCAATACCAAACATCCATTCACTGCCATTCAGATCACGGATAAGGGGCTGGATGAAATGGCAAAGATCATTGATGAAGTTCGCTCCGTGATCGGGTATGAAATTCCGCTCTCCTCAGACCATTACGGACATTTTGATCTCAATAATGCCATCCGTTTCGGTAAAGCTGTTGAAAAGTACCGGTTGGCATGGCTGGAGGATATGGTTCCCTGGGAATATACTGACCAGTATAAGAAAATGTCAGATGCTTTGGAAACTCCCGTACTTACCGGAGAAGATATTTACCTGCTAAGCGGGTTCAGGCCTTTAATAGATGCGCAGGCAGTTGATATTATTCATCCTGATCTTGCCACTTCAGGTGGATTACTTGAAACAAAAAGAATTGGTGATTATGCAGAGGAAAAGGGAGTGGCCATGGCTATGCACTTTGCTGGTAGCCCTGTTTCATTCATGGCCAGTGTGCATTGTGCTGCAGCTACGCAGAATTTTCTGGCATTGGAACATCATTCATTGGATAGTCCCTGGTGGGAAAGCCTGGTAAAAACAACAGATGGAAGAAAGCTTTTTGAAAAGGGATTTGCCAACGTACCATTAACGGCACCGGGATTAGGCATTGAGCTTGTGGATGATGAGGTAAAGAAACATTTAATCCCGACAGACAAGAGTTATTTTGCTCCAACGCCGGACTGGAATGACCAAAGGTCTCATGACCGGACCTGGAGTTGATGGGGCATTTATCTATTTATGATCTTTTAGCGGCTCCTGCATCCAGTCATCTCTGGCTGATGCAGGAGTTCTCAATTCTTCCCTTCTTTTGGTAACGAGGAACTGGTCATCCTCTATGGATACATAACCAAATTCATAACAGTACCGGCAGATTTCTCCGTTTGCATCCGTTTCCGAATGTGTAAAAAACTCAAGGGAAAAACCCAAACGCATCAATCTCTCCTTACTGACCTTGAACTGTTTCTTATTTGGAGGGCAAAGGGCTTCCAATACCCGGCGGTTCCTCTTTAATACCTTGTTGATATAACGAACATAGAGGTTCTTACCGGATTTCAACTGATTGTTGAATGCGTTTCGGCAATGATCATCACAAAACTTCTTGTCGGCGCGCCCCTTTAACGGTCTTCTGCAGACAAGACATACTCGGGCTTCTGGCATGGCGCAATTTTTTTTTGAGGGGCTAAATTAAACGCGTTTTGGTCAGACACCATGCGATAAAAACGTTTCTATCCGTTATTAAACGGGTAAAAACGGATACACTGTAGAATAGTGTACATCTAGACACTGTATAAACAATCGGCAGTCAATTTTGGCCTAAAGAAATTCAGAAAATTTATCAACTTGTTTACTCAACAGCACCAATACCTTTGCGGTTTGTTAATTTTGAACATTGTGTTATATGGAAGCAATGGTGACTCCTGATAAGAGTAATATATTATTTCAATTGGCGCTGGACCTTGTGAACAAGAGTTCAAGGTCAATCTTCCTGACAGGAAAGGCGGGAACTGGAAAAACGACTTTTCTCAAATACCTGCGACAAACCTGTCCCAAGCAAATGGCCATTGTGGCGCCAACTGGTGTTGCCGCAATTAACGCGGGCGGAGTAACCATTCATTCATTCTTTCAAATACCCTTTGCACCATTTATTCCTGAAACCCGAAAGTTTTCCCCTGAAGCAGAGTTTTCCACCGGGCCGGAAGATGTGGTTAGTCGGAATAGTTTGCTCAACCGTTTACGGATCAGTTCAGAAAGGATAAAAGTATTAAGACAACTGGAGTTACTCATCATAGATGAGGTAAGTATGGTAAGATGTGATACCATGGATGCGATTGATGCCGTGCTGCGCCATATCCGTAAAAACCCCATGGAGAGGTTTGGTGGCGTACAGGTATTATTTATAGGGGATATGTTTCAATTACCCCCTGTAATAAAGGAACCGGAATGGCGGCTTCTATCCGATTATTATGAGAGTCCTTATTTCTTCGATAGCCAGGTGATCAGGGAAGACCCTCCCCTTTACATTGAATTCAATAAGATCTATCGTCAAAGCGAAGAAATATTCATTCGAATGCTTAACCAGGTCCGGAATAACAGACTGGATGAAGAAGGCTTGCATATCCTGGAAAGCAGGTATGAACCGGATTTCCATAGGAATTCAGAGGACGGATATATAGTACTGACTACTCATAATGAAAAAGCAAGGGAGATCAACCGGCATGAATTGAATATCCTGGAAGGGGACATAAGTCACTACAACGCTGAAATAAAGGATGAATTTCCTGAAAATGGATATCCGGCAGACCTTACACTTAGCCTAAAACGAGGTGCCCAGGTTATGTTCATAAAGAATGATAGTGATAAAAGCAAACGATATTTCAACGGAAAGATCGGTTTTGTTACCAGTCTGCAGAAAGATAAGATCCTTGTTCAATGTCCCCATGAAACTGATGAAATAGAGGTAAAACCGGAAACATGGTCTAATATCCGGTATACAGTTGATGGGACCACGCGCAATATGCAGGAAGAAACATTGGGAAGCTTTACGCAATTCCCTCTTCGCCTTGCCTGGGCCATTACCATTCATAAAAGCCAGGGATTAACTTTTGAAAAGGCCATTATTGATGCAGGAGATGCATTTGCAGCCGGGCAGGTATACGTAGCGTTAAGCAGATGTACCAGCCTGGAAGGAATGGTTCTAAAAAGCCGGGTTAAAAAAGGTAGTCTGTATATGGATGACCGGATCACCCGATTTGCAAAGAATTGTCAGCCTGTGGATCAACTGGAAAGAGAATATATCAATGCAAGCAGAATGTATCAGGCAGAGATCATTCAATCCGTTTTTGATCTTAAGCAGTCCCTTGCCCTGGCTGAAGATTTAAAGGAATATATCAATAAGAATGAAACTTCCTTTAGTTCTGGAACCTTGCCATGGATAAATGGGTTACTGGAAAGCCTCAACCTGCTACAGGCCACTGCACTTAAGTTTCATGGCTGGATACAGGCACAATTCTTACAACCCATACCTCCGGAAGAAAACCAGATTTTGCAAACGCGAACAAAGGATGGAGCTGTTCATTTTACAAAAGAGATTAATGCTATTATTGGAGCAATTGTAAAATCTCCGGCTGAAACAGATAGCCGTCTGCATGCAAAGGAGTTCAATGATAGTGTTAAGGACCTGTATGGCCAATTAACGTTTACCCTATATTTATTAAAGGACTTTGATGTCCGTATGGATGCGGAGCAATGGCATCAAAAGAAGAACAGCTTTGCGGTACCTTCCTTTTCAATAAACTCTTTTTCTGGATCAGGAGAACAAAGAATTCCCAGCCCGCATCCTGTTCTATTGGCTCAATTAAAAAAGGTAAGGGATAGCATCTGTTCAAAGAAAGATCTTCCCATCTACCTTGTAGCTGGCAGCAAGTCATTGAATGAAATGGTGGAATTTCTTCCTCAAACGCCGGAAGAACTTGAACAGATAACAGGTTTTGGAAAGAAAAGGGTAGAGACCTATGGCAACGAGTTCCTGACCATTATTCAACAATATTCATCCGATAATGGCTTATCATCCCTGATTGGCGGTAAGGCCCCCAAGCATAAAAAGAAGAAAGACAACAGTTCTCCAAAAACAGATAAAAAGCCAAAGGAACCTGGGATTAAGGTGGATACAAAGGCTGAATCATACCGCTTATATAAGGATGGATTAACTATTGCAGATATAGCTAAAACAAGAAACTTCACTCTACAAACCATAGAAGGTCATCTGGCCCATTATGTACAGAATGGGTCTATTTCCATTGAAGAACTCCTGCCTGCCGAGAAGATTATGGCAATGGAACCTGTGATGAATGATTATACCGGTGGACCAATAACCCCTTTAAGAGAAAAACTTGGTAATGATATAAGCTTTGGGGATATAAGGCTGTTCATTGCCTGGAATGAGTTCCGTAAGTCTAGCCAATCATCCCGATAGCTATTGGGCTCCTGATAAATAATACCTGTCTATATGGTATAGTATATGATATTGATCATACCAATAGCAATCAGGATAAACTATTGGGAGGGAAAGCAGCATTATGGCTGTTTTAACAGACTTTATTATAGGATTGCCTATGGGATTAACCATTCAATAACGGCTAATTCGGGTAACAGATAGTAGTATTAATGATGATTGAGGCAGTAGTTATAATGATTGGAACGAAAATGTTATTCAGCAATTCTATAAAATTATTCACATTTGAGAATATATGATTTGTTACATTAAAGTTTATAACTATCTTTTCATATCAATTCAATTATGATAACCGCCACTAACCCATCGTATCGCTTAGTAAGCGATCACATCTTCGCCGTAGTTCGGCAAAATATCGATAACAATCAAAAAGCCTTTTTCGCTCAACAGAGGTATGAGCCAGGACAGGTTGTTGCTGAGTTTTCAGCTGGTAAAACATTGTCAAGGCCAACATATCTTACTGTACAGGTTGGGATCGACAAACACATTATGTTGCAGCCAGAACATCTGCAATACATCAATCACAGCTGTGATCCCAATGTGTTTTTCGATACCTATACCATGCAGGTTGTAGCGTTAAAGCCCATTGCTGAAGGGGATGAAATGACTTTCTTCTATCCTTCTACCGAATGGGATATGGTTCAACCCTTCAAATGCTTTTGTGGTACCAGCAGGTGCCTGGGCGAGATAAAGGGGGCAGCGCATATCAATCCCCAGGTATTAAGAAGCTATACGCTTACGCGCTTTATACAACAACAATTGCATGATCGGTCAAGTAAAGAAAAAAGGGCTTAAGAGGAAAATCTCCCGTGTTGCGGCAGACCCTATTGACAAGTTGAAAGTATGGGTATTGTACCCCCATCTTCTGACCGATGACCCCAACCTTCAATATTATTACGACTTCTCCCAAAGTCTTAAGGAATACACAGCTGCCTTTGAAGAATTAAAGGCAGACTGGACCTGGCAACCTGTTACAACCGATAATTACCCGGAAGTTATTGCGGGGATTAAAAAGAAGTCTGGTCGCAAGATCCCCGTAGTGTTAAACCTTTGTGATGGGGATGAGGTTAATGGAACGCCAGGCGTTTCAGTGATCCACGAGCTGGAAAAGCATAACCTGATCTATACAGGTTCAAATGATCATTACTATCGCATTACCACTTCCAAAATACCCATGAAGAAGGCCTTTGATGAGGCCGGTGTTTCACATGCCAAGTGGGAAATTATTGATGGAAGCGAAGATTCTATAAAAGGTATATGTAAAAGATTGGGCGCCCCACTTATTATTAAGCCAGCCGTTTCGGGTGGCAGTATGGGTGTCTCAATAAAGAATGTAGTTTATACTGATGACGAATTGCTGGACCGCGTAAAAGAAATCCAAAAGGGTTACCGGGGATGGAACCTCCTGGCCGATGGTCTCTTTGTTGAACAGTTTATTGCAGGCCCTGAATTCACTTCTTTTATCATTGGTTCCTCATCTGACCTGGCTAACTGCTTTGTTTACCCCCCCGTTGAAAGAATCTTCCATGAATCCCTCCCGGAAGAAGAAAAGTTTTTATCATTTGACAGGCTATGGGAAATCTACGAGGATGAGAAGCCAATGCCTGGCAATGATAACTTTTATAGTTATCAAAAGCCAGACTCTTCACTAGTTAAAAAGATCGAGAAACTGAGTCTTCAGGCCTATAAGGCCGTTGGCGGTACCGGTTATGGCCGGCTCGATATTCGGATGGACAGGAACTCCGGGAAATTGTACATGCTGGAAGTAAACGCACAGTGTGGATTGAGCGAAGATGAAGATTATACTTCTATTGGCGCCATCCTTCGCTATGCGGAAAAATCATTTTCCGGCATGGTGAGAAATATAATAACGGATGCTTTTTCCAGAAGAAACTTAACCATTTAATTTTAGTACATGAAGGTTTGTGTCTTGCAACCCGACTATTCTACCACGGGAGTCGATTACAAAAATTATGATCCTCCCCGTAACCTCTCTTCTTTGTTGCCCGATGCTGAGGTGGATCATGTACTCCTCAATAAGCTGACTACTTACCGCCAGCTAAAAGAACTCAAAAAAAAGAATTACGACATATTCGTCAACCTCTGTGAGGGCTACCTGGAATGGGAAGTGCCTTCCATTGATGTGATCTATAGTCTTGACCTGCTTGACCTGCCTTATACAGGACCATCGGCCAAGTTATATGATCCTACCAAGGAACTCATGAAATATGTGGCCTATTGTGAAGGCGTGAAAACTCCGGGATATTTCATAATCGATCAGCCGGCAGATATAGACAAGGTACGGGAACACCTCTCATACCCCATGTTTATAAAACCAGCCAAGGCTGGTGATAGCCTCGGTATTGATGAGCATTCAATATTAAAGAGCAAGAAAGACCTTCTGAAAAAGGTGGTAGAGATATATAATGAATATGGTCCACTGCTGGTGGAAGAATATATAGACGGGAGGGAGTTTACCGTACTGGTAGCTGCCAACCCGGATGGAAAGAGCTGTACTGTCTTCAAACCGGTTGAATACGTTTTCCCCGAAGGCAAAAAATTCAAAACCTATTCATTAAAGACATCAGAGCTTCATCCCGATTGTAATTTCCCTTGTACAGACCCTGTGCTGGAAAAGGAATTGAGGATTGCGGCTGAGAGAATATTTAAAGGATTCAATGGAGTAGGATATGGGCGGCTGGATTTCCGGGTGAATAGCAGGAACGAGATCTATTTCCTTGAGATCAACTTTACCTGTTCTGTATTTTATACCGATGGCTATGAAGGTTCTGCAGACTTCATCCTTAAATATGATAACGCCGGCCAGGCAGGATTCCTGAAACAGATCATTGCCGAGGGCATAGCCCGTCATGAAAGAAAACGTAAGCCATACCATATTAAAGGAAACTCAATTGCCGGCTTTGGAATTTATGCCGCCAGGGATATAAAGGAAGGCGAGATCATTTTCGCCGGGGAGGAAAAGGCGCAACGTATTGTAACCAAACGCTTCGTTGATGCAAACTGGAGTGAAGATCAGAAACTCAATTTCCGCCGCTATGCCTATGCGGTCAGCGAAGAGATATTTGTACTATGGGATGAGAACCCATCTGAATGGGCGCCTCAAAACCATAGCTGTGATGCCAATACCGGCCTGGATGGATTGAATGTTATTGCCGTTGCAGATATCTATGCTGGCGAAGAACTCACATTGGACTATTCTCAATTCCTCGACGAAAATATGGAACCGTTTGAATGCAGATGCGGATGCTCAGATTGCCGCGGCATGATCAAAGGCGTTCCTGGAAATTCAGTAAACAGCAGAGAGCAACGTTTTTATGTAGTGAATAACCGATAGGTTATGAAACTATCGCCCCCAATAACCATGTTCAAAATAATTGCAGCAACAGCAGTGCTTTGCCATGCCTCTGTTGCTTTTTCTCAAAAGTCCGATCCGGATAGCAAGAATATTGTTATCAGCCTGTCCAGCCGGCAGTTCCGTTTCGTAACGGGAAATGCCGATGCGCCAGTGCAGATCAAAGAAGAAAGCAGCAGAACCTATTATTGCAACGATTACCGCAATTCTGTTGGAGTGGTGGAATTTTATAATGATAAGGAAAGGATCGATGATGTGGACATCCTGGTAGATGATTCAAAAAAACACGGCATAAAACCTTCCAACGATTATTACAGCTCCGATGGCATTTTCTATTCGGACGCCCGGGTGTGTTATTTCACTCTTCCCCTGGTTAAAAAGGGATCTACTTCAAAAGTAACTTTCAGCAAGACCTATCTGGACCCACGCTATTTTACAAGTATACATTTCATGGAAGGGGAGGCTATACTTAGCCAGGAAATAAACATCATAGTTCCTTCCTGGATGAACGTTGAATTCAAAGAATTTAATTTTTCCAGGTATAATATCAGTAAGAATATAAAGAAGGACGGGGATGCCACTATCTATACTTATACCATGAAAGATATACCAGCCAT
This sequence comes from Segetibacter sp., assembly GCA_021154405.1. Lineage (GTDB taxonomy): Bacteria > Bacteroidota > Bacteroidia > Chitinophagales > Chitinophagaceae > JAJKIP01. The sequence continues at coordinate 25,756 of JAJKIP010000264.1, forward strand.
GGTCAATGAACCCTCCTCGCCGGGCTTTACCTACTATGCGCCACATTTGCTGGTTATGACCAAATCCGCCGATACCAAATCCGGGAAGATTACCTACTTCAATACATTGAAAGATCAATATGACTGGTATCACAATCTGGTATTGCAAACCGGCAATGATGCGGCCATTATTAAAGAAAAGGCTACCGAGATAACACA
>JAJKIP010000265.1 GCA_021154405.1 Segetibacter sp.
GAAGAAGAATATTTATCAAAATATCCTGGTAATGAATATGTGGACGTGATGGGATTTGATATTTATCAGCGCGATAACTCTAATGAAAAATTTAGTGCAGATCTTGATAAGATGCTGACCATGCTGGAAAATATGGCTGCTACCAATAAGAAGATCCCGGCCTTGACTGAATTCGGAGGCAACCTTGCGGACAATAACTGGTGGACGGGTACATTTTTGAAGGTGTTGCAAAAGCATCGCATCTCTTATGCACTAGGGTGGAGGAATGCGGGTGCAAGGCCCGGTGGTGGAAGTGAATATTATGTGCCCTATAAAGGTCATTCCACATCGGCGGATTTCGAAGCGTTTTATAAGGCTGATCATACTTTGTTTCAAAAAGATGTCAGCAAAGAAAAAATATATAAATGAGCGTTTTTTAAGCAGCAATCGTTCAACAAGGTTGCGGGTTGACTCCTCTTCCTGCAACCGCTTTTTTTAAAAACCGGAAATGAATCTTAAGCTACTTGACATTGGTATTATAGTTCTTTACCTGGCCACTATGGTGGTGATCGGCTGGGTACTACGGAAGAAGGCAAGACAGAATAAGGAGAGTTACCTCATGGGAGGTAAAAAGCTTCCCTGGTATATGCTGGGAATGAGTGATGCCTCAGACATGTTTGATATTAGCGGCACCATGTGGATGGTGGCCCTCTGTTTTGTATATGGGATGAAAAGTATCTGGATACCCTGGCTATGGCCGGTGTTCAACCAGGTATTCCTGATGATGTTCTTATCAAAATGGCTACGTCGTTCCAATGCTACCACCGGAGCTGAGTGGCTTGCAACAAGATTTGGAAAGACTGGTACCGGTATAAGAGCATCACATAATGTGGTGGTGGCCTTTGCCCTGTTGAGCTGCCTGGGTTTTTTGGCCTATGGATTTGTGGGATTGGGCAAGTTCATTGAAATGTTTGTTCCCTGGGAGAATGTGAAAGATTATGTTCCGTTTGCAGTATCCCCGCAATTTGTTCCGCATTTCTATGGAATAGTGTTTACGCTCTTTGCAATGTTCTATTCCATATTAGGTGGTATGCACAGTATCGTGCTGGGTGATTTTATCAAGTACATCATTATGACAGTTGCCTGTGTTTCCGTTGCCGTCATTGCGATGGTGAACCTGAAAGGTCATAGCCTGAATGTGCCGGCCGGATGGGAGAATCCATTCTTTGGGTGGAAGCTGAACCTGGACTGGAGCCAGTCCGCCGCTCCGGATGCAAATAACAAGATCAGTAGCGATGGCTTTGGAATATTCGGACTGTTCTTTATGATGATGCTGTTCAAAGGAATTTTTGCGAGCCTTGCAGGACCGGCACCGAATTATGATATGCAGAAGATTCTATCAACACGGTCGCCAAAAGAGGCTACCAAGATGAGTGGATTTGTTTCCATCATTCTGTTGCCGATCCGTTATTCATTGATCATTGGTGTAACCGTGCTTGCATTACTGTATTATAACCAGATGAACCTGGGTCCGGCAGGTAAAACGGATTTTGAAAGGATACTTCCGGCAGCGATTAACAATTTTTTACCGACAGGTTTGCTGGGACTGGTACTAACCGGATTACTGGGAGCGTTTATGGGTACATTCTCTGGTACAGTGAATGCCGCGCAGGCCTATATCGTGAATGATATTTACCTGAAGTATGTAAATCCCAATGCTTCTACAAAAAGGATCATCTCCATGAATTACCTGGCAGGGATATCCGTTGTGACGCTGGGTATTTTGCTGGGATTGATGGTGGCGGATGTAAACACTGTGTTGCAATGGATAGTATCAGGACTATATGGCGGTTATATTGCGGCCAATATGTTCAAATGGTACTGGTGGAGATTTAATGCCAATGGATTTTTCTGGGGGATGATGTGCGGCATACTGCCTGCCATAGCTCTTGCAGTGTTGAAGCATTTCTCCGTATTACAGGGATTGGACCTGTACTACTGGCCATTGCTCTTTGTTCTTTCATTGATTGGGTGCGTGTTGGGAACTTATGCAGCGCCACCAACGGAAAGAACTGTACTCAAGAATTTTTACAGGACAGTAAGACCCTGGGGTTTTTGGGGTCCTGTACATAAAGAAGTAATGGCAGAAGATCCGGCATTTGAACCTAACAAAAGGTTTAAACTGGATATGTTCAATGTGGTGCTGGGGATCATTGGGCAATGCTGTTTGACCATCCTGCCGATGTACGTGGTATTGTGGCTGAAGCTGCCCCTGCTTATAACAATTGGAATTTTGCTAGTAATCATTTTAATATTGAAAAGAACGTGGTGGAACAAACTCGAAAATTAGAAACAAAAAACATCGATATGAAAAAAAGCGATTTTTTTAATCGATTGTCTGTACTGGAGAAAAAGCTGGATTCATTATTACGTGTACCAAATGAAAAGGCGGGACTCGGGAACGGCGTCATTGATCGTTATAAGAATCCCGTGCTTACTGCACAACATGCTCCGCTTTTCTGGCTGTATGATCTGAATCCTGAAACCAACCCTCATCTCATGGAAAGGTTTGGTATCAATGCTGTGCTAAATGCTGGTGCCATCAAATGGAATAACAAATACCTGGTGGTGGCAAGGGTAGAATCATCTGACCGGAAATCTTTTTTTGCTATTGCTGAAAGCTCAAATGGGATCGACAATTTTAAATTTTGGGATTATCCCCTGATGATGCCTGAGACGAATGTGCCAGACGCGAATATCTATGATATACGGGTGGTTCAACATGAGGATGGCTGGATCTACGGGTTGTTCTGTACTGAGCGAAGAGATCATTCTGTAACTGCGGCTGATCAATCTGCAGCCATTGCTCAATGTGGAATTGCACGAACAAAGGATATGATCAATTGGGAACGGCTCAATGACCTTGTAACTCCTTCCCCGCAGCAACGTAATGTGGTGTTACATCCTGAATTTGTGAATGGTCGTTATGCATTCTATACCAGGCCACAGGATGGATTCATCAGCACTGGAAAAGGTGGCGGAATTGGCTTTGGCCTTGCTGACTCCATGGAGAATGCAAGGATCACGGAGGAATTGGTGATCGATCCCCGTGTTTATCACACCGTTTATGAGGTGAAGAACGGCCTGGGACCTGCGCCCCTTAAAACAAAATATGGATGGCTGCACCTGGCGCATGGTGTTCGAAACACTGCTGCAGGGCTGCGCTATGTACTGTATATGTTCATGACAGACCTGAATGATCTTACCAAAGTGATCCACAAACCCGCCGGATATTTTATGGCCCCTGAAGGTGAAGAGCGGGTAGGAGACGTGTCCAATGTACTGTTCAGTAATGGATGGATACTGGATGACGACGGAAAGCTGTATATTTATTATGCTTCTTCTGATACAAGATTACACGTAGCTACCACCACGCTGGACAGGTTGCTGGATTATGTAATGAATTCTGCACCTGACGGTTTTACTTCTGCCGAAACAACGAGGAGACTGACCGAGCTGATTGATAAGAACCTGGCTGAGGCTGTCGTCAAGATCGAAGCCCTGTCAGATGATAAAAAGAAGTAAGAATGGCATTTAATGATGAGACTCTTCCTGCCTTGAAAAAGGAGGTAGATAAGGAATTGCGTTCCATTTTATCCTGGTGGAAACAATATGCTATTGACAAAAAGCGGGGCGGCTTTTATGGTAGCGTAAACAATGGTAACACTCCTGATGCCACTGCTCACAAGGGAGTAGTAATGACCAGTCGCGTGCTCTGGGCTTTTTCAGCCGCTTATTCCCATACAAATGATCCTGGTGATCTGTTGATAGCTACCCGCGCCTGGGAATACCTTCGCGATCATTTTATTGACAGGAGATATGGAGGTGTATTTTGGTCGGTGGATGGTAATGGAGAAATCCAGGAAGACAGAAAACAGATATATGGTCTCGCATTTTGTCTATATGGCCTGGCGGAATATTATAAAATAAAAAGAGAAGAACCGGTATTGCAGGAAGCCAAGAAACTGTGCAATTATATTGAACAGTACAGTTGGGATAAGGAGAAAGGAGGATATATTGAGGCCTTCACCAGGGAATGGAAATCACTGGATGATCTGCGCTTAAGTGAGAAGGATGAAAATCAGAAGAAGACCATGAACACCCATCTTCATGTTATTGAGGCTTATGCAAATCTTTATCAGGTATGGCCTGACCCTTCCCTGGAAGAAAGAATAACAGGGATACTGGACCTGTTTAACCGGTATATTATCAATAGCAGGGCCATGCACCTTGATCTTTTTATGGATGAAGACTGGAAGGTCAAATCAACCCTTCAATCTTACGGACATGATATAGAGGCAGCCTGGTTATTACAGGAATGCGCGGAGATCACGGAAGACAAGACCTATACTGATTATTTCAGGCAATTGGCAGTAAAGCTTGCTGAAGCAGCAGCAGAAGGACTGGATAAGGATGGCGGGCTGTGGTATGAATTTGATCCCGCTTCAGGTCATTTGATCAAGGAAAAGCATTCATGGCCGCAGGCAGAAGCACTGGTTGGTTTTTTCAATGCATGGCAGATATCAGGTGATAAAAAATTCCTCACTTACACCCATCAAACCTGGGAGTTCATAAAAAAGCATATTAAGGACAGCAGGAAGGGAGAATGGTTCTGGGGTGTTAACGAAGATTATTCTCCCATGCAAAAGGACAAGGCTGGATTCTGGAAATGTCCCTATCATAATAGCAGGTCCTGTCTGGAAATAATTAAACGAATAGGCTGAAGTGCTACGGGAAGGCCACGTAATTGTTTGCGATCTCCATCCTAATCTCTGTAGCTGTTTTCCCTTAACTTAGCCACTCAAATAATTTAATATCTATGCGCGTACGTATTCTTGCCATCATTGCCATTATTATCTGTGTATCAATGACGCCTCTCAAAAAAACCAAAATAGTATTCTTTGGGGATTCCATTACCCAGCAGGGAGCTGGTAAAGGAGGATATATTGATCTGATACAGGAAAAGATCAATAGCAAAGGACTGCAGAATGATTGGGAAGTAGTGGGCGCAGGAATCGGGGGTAATAAAGTATATGATCTTTATCTGAGAATGGAAGATGATGTACTGGCAAAGAACCCTGATGTGGTGGTTATTTATATCGGCATCAATGATGTGTGGCATAAAGCATCCAGTGGTACCGGTACCGACAAGGATAAGTTTGAGAAATTCTATATAGCCATTATCAAAAAACTGCAGGCAAAAAACATCAAAGTTTATATATGCACGCCTTCTGTTATTGGCGAGCTGAAAGACAGTCGCAACCAGCAGGATGGCGATCTGAATGCTTATGGTGATGTGATCCGCAACCTGGCAACCACCAATAATTGTACGCTGATAGATCTCCGCAATGCATTTATAGCATACGATGCAAAGAATAATGCTGAAAACAAAGATCGCGGGGTACTTACTGTGGATCGCGTTCACCTGAACCCGGCAGGTAACCAGCTGGTGGCATCAGAAATGATGAAGGCGCTGGGTATACCGCAATAGTATTTGCGCCTATTGCCTACAAATGGATAAATAAGTATCATTTATTGTCTGAAAATTTCGTCACTTTAGGCGTGGTTAA
>JAJKIP010000266.1 GCA_021154405.1 Segetibacter sp.
CAATATATATCCTGAGGATATCAAAGCCACCGGCAAGAATGTAGTAGTGATTGGTGGTGGTGATACAGGTTCTGACTGTGTAGGTACCTCTAATCGTCATGGTGCAAAATCAGTCACTCAATTTGAGTTATTGCCAAAGCCACCCGAAGATCGTTCAGCGATCATGCCCTGGCCCACTTATCCTATGATCCTGAAGACACCTACTTCTCACGAAGAAGGTGTTGAAAGGCAATGGGCTACTGCCACCAAGGAATTTGTAGGTGATGGAAAAGGCAATCTGAAAGGATTGAAGATCGTGAACCTGGAATGGAAAGCATCTTCAGATGGCAGACCTGCAGGTTTTAGCGAGATACCCGGAAGTGAACGTGAAATTCCCTGTGAACTGGCGCTATTGGCGATGGGTTTCCTTCACCCTGAATCTACTGGCCTGCTGGACCAGCTGGAAATTGAAAAGGATGACAGGGGTAATGTAAAAGCCACAGAAAAAGAATACCATACAAGTCTTCCCAAGATATTTGCGGCTGGCGATGTTCGTCGTGGCCAATCCCTGGTGGTTTGGGCCATCAGTGAGGGCCGGGAATGTGCCCGAAAAGTGGATGAATTTCTCAATAATGGGACCTCTACCCTGGAGGTCAAAGACGCTGCAATTCATGTGATTGCCTGATACCCATTTTTCCCCGTTAGATAATATTTAAACAGCCTTTAGACCCCTAAAGGCTGTTTTATTATTGCCCAGTCCTATATACATATTAAAAAATCATTACTTAACACTTTATGAACATTTAATTTGAAAAATGATAAATGTTCGGATAAAATGTTAAGAATTAGGAATCAGAATAGAGAAATCCCATAACTTTAATCGAGTAAACACGACATTATATTTTTATTTAATGTATTAAACTAAAAACGTTTATGAGTAAAACAACAGTAAAATCAGTGATGCCTTTCCTGGTGCTACTAATAGTAGCAGCACTTTCGATGTTTGTAAAACCGGTCGTTGACTTCGCTGACTCATCCAAGTATGTTCCTGCAGACATAGCATGGGTCATCGTTGCAACAGCGCTGGTTTTTTTAATGACTCCCGGCCTTGCGTTTTTCTATGGTGGAATGGTTCACCGGAAAAACGTTATTTCAACTATGATTAAAAGCGTGGTAGCTGCAGGTGTGGTAAGTGTTATCTGGATCGTTTTTGGCTATAGTCTATGCTTTGGAAAAGATATCAGTGGTTTTATTGGTGATCCAACAACACACCTGTTTTTCAAAGGTGTTAATTCAGGAGAACCCTGGAGCCTGGCTCCCACGATTCCCAAGAGCCTCTTCTCCCTGTTCCAGCTGATGTTTGCAATCATTACTCCCGGACTGGTAGTAGGTGCGGTTGCAGAACGTATTCGCTTTACCTCTTACATTCTGTTCATCGTATTGTTCTCGATCCTGGTGTATGCACCACTTGCACACTGGAGCTGGCACCCCGATGGTTTCCTCTTCAAAATGGGAGCTCTTGACTTTGCTGGTGGAACTGTAGTACATATTTCTGCTGGTTGCGCAGCCCTTGCTGGTGTACTGGTATTGAAACGCCGCCAGGTTCACAAAGAGCACAGGGAAATTCCTCCAGCCAACGTTCCTTACGTATTAATTGGAACCGGATTACTTTGGTTTGGCTGGTTTGGTTTCAATGCAGGTTCTGCTTTGGGTGCAAACGCACTGGCAGTATCCGCATTTGCTACTACCAATACAGCTGCTGCTGCCGCTGGTCTTAGCTGGATGTTCTTTGATGTTGTAAAAGGTAAAAAACCATCAGTTCTCGGATTCTGTATCGGTGCTGTTGTTGGTCTTGTGGCCATCACACCTGCTGCTGGATTTGTAGCCATTCCACAGAGCATTGTTATCGGTGTTGTTGCCGCTATCATCTCTAACGTGGTTGTTTCCCTTAAACAAAAGACTTCGCTTGATGATACACTGGACGTATTTCCCTGTCACGGTGTAGGCGGTATGGTAGGTATGATCCTTACCGGCGTATTTGCAACGAAAGCAGTAAACAGTGTTGGTGCTGACGGTGCATTTTACGGAAATCCAGGCTTCCTGTGGATCCAGATCAAAGCCATGGCATGTGCTGTGGGATATAGCTTTGCAGTATCATTCCTGATCTTCAAGTTCATTGACCTCATTCTTCCATTGAGAGTAACACAGGAAGAAGAAGAGATCGGACTCGATGCATCACAACATAACGAAAAATACCTCCAGGGTACCTTGCTTGTACATAATAACGGTGTTGTAGAAGAGAAATCAGCGGTAGAATAAATCTAAGACGCTATTAAACACCCCATATCAAAATTAGAAAAGGCACAGTAGTTAGCATAAACTTCTCGCAAAAGTTTATGCTGGCTGTGCCCTTTCCTTAACACCTAAAAATGTAAATACAATGTTACGAAAACTACTAATTGCAACTGCTGCAACCTTATTTTTCTTAAACTTAACTGCCCAGGATTCGACCAAAACGCTAGCCATTTCAGGAAATGTTGATGCTTATTACCGGTACAATTTTGCCGGCCAGGGTGGAAGCGCCAGAAATTTCAACAACTTCACCAGCTTCACCAACTCCCAGAGTTCTTTTGAGTTAGGGATGGCTTCCATCCGCGCAGACGCTACTGCCATGTCAGGTAAGGTTGGCGCTACCGTAGACCTCGGATTTGGCCGCCGCGCTGAAGAATTCTCTTATAATGATGGCGAACAGGAAAATAAAAATGGATTTATCTCCCTGTCCATGATTAAACAGGCCTATGTTACCTATGCTCCTTCTTCCAAAGTAAAATTCACCGCAGGTAAGTTTGCTACTCATGTTGGCTACGAATTATTAGATGCCCCCCTTAACAGAAATTATAGCATGAGCTACATGTTTACCAATGGCCCTTTCTTTCATACCGGCTTAAAGATGGATATTACTGCAGGACCTGTTGGATTTATGGTGGGTGTGACCAATTTTGTGGACCAGACTACATCTACAACTGGTGTTAAAGGTTTGATTGGACAATTCAGCGGCGCTGTTCCAAGTGGCAATTTCAAATGGTACCTGAACTATGCAGGTTTCTTTGGTTCAAAAACCGGAAATAACCCCAGCACTCTTAAATCACTCAACCAGGTTGACCTCGTATTGCTCGGTACAGTCAGCACCAAATTCAATATTGGATACAACGGAACGCTGCAATCAAGAACTCCCGTTGAAGGATCTGGCGATCCCAAAGGAGCCTGGATCGGAAATGCAGTTTATCTGAACTTTGATCCAACTGATAAAGTAGGTCTCACACTTAGAAGCGAATTCATCAGTGATGACAATAAGAAGGTATTATTTCAAACTAATATTTTCGCCAATACATTATCTCTCGATTTGAAAATGGGCCCTCTTACTATTATCCCGGAGCTTCGTTATGAATCAGCAAAGGCTAAATTCTTTGCCGATAGTGATGGAGATCCTTCCAAAAATACCTTTTCAGCACTTGTTGCTGCTGTGTTCAAATTCTAATTCTCGAATACACACACATATAGAGAAAGAAAGCCGTCTGCCTGGAGCGACGGCTTCTCTTTTTATACTAATCTGATTTTTTAAGCGGAGTTCCTGCCTGCATTGATGATCCCAAATGAACAGCGCATGATCAGTTTCTCATACACTTTCTTCATGGGAGACTGTACCAGCTGCTCATCCATCTCCCTGATCTTTGTCAATGCATATTGCTGTATGGTCAGCAGCGGTAATACGATACGCTCCCGCATCTGGATGGATAACTGCTCTACCGGATAATCTGCCATCAGCTCAGAGTGACCGGTTAGCCTGAACAGGTATTGCTGCGTAAGTTCATATTCATCGCGGATCATCATCCATAATTCTCCAAACTGTTTGTGCTTTGCCAGGAAGGCTGTTAGTGGGAAGAAGGATTTCATCATCGCCATTTCACAGTTATCAACAAGGGTCCTGAAGAATAAGGATTCCTTATACAGGCGCTGCAGCTCGTTGAATTTTCCCTTCTTTTCCATCTGCTGAAGTGCAGAGCCCACCCCGAAATATCCTGTCACATTTTGCTTTAACTGGCTCCAGGAGCCGGCAAATGGAATAGCCCGGAGGTCTTTCAGTGACAGCCCCGAGGACATACCTCTTTTGGCGGGGCGACTCCCAATATTGGTTTCACTGTAGAAGCGTAACGGACTCACCTGGAGGAGATAATCTGCCAGGTAAGGATGGTCCTTCAATTGTTTATACGATTGGTATCCTGCTTCTGAAAGTTCTTCCAGCAACGTTTTTTCTTTTTCATCGAAGGTGGTATCATCCCGTTCTGAGAACAGATCATTGGAAATACCTGCATTCAGCAATTGTTCAATATTGAATTGTGCGGCATCAACGGTCCCGAAATTGGAGCTGACTGTTTGTCCCTGTATGGTCAACTGGATCTCTTTATTGGAGATATCATGACCCATGGAAGCATAGAATTTATGCGTTTTACCACCGCCTCTTGAGGGAGGGCCTCCCCTGCCATCAAAGAAGATCACATCAATATTGTATTCGCGGGATATCCTTGTCAGTTCTTCCTTGGCTTTATAAATGCTCCAGTTTGCCATCAGGTAACCACCATCCTTGGTACCATCAGAAAACCCAAGCATAATGGTTTGCCGGTTCTTTCTTCTTGCCAGGTGTTCTTTATAAACAGGCGTGGTATATAATGTCCGCATAACCTCAGCTGCCTGCTGCAGGTCATCGATAGTCTCAAACAAAGGAACGATATCGATATTCAATTCGGCTTTCTTCCAGCCGCCTAACAAGAAAAGACCAAAAACTTCCATTGCATTCAATGCACTATTGCACTGGCTGATGATATAACGGTTACAACCATCTGTGCCATTATAACGCTGGATAGCTTTCACGGCATGGATGGTCATTAAGGTATCTGCATGTACCGGATCCTCCAGCAATGCCGGATCGGCCTCCTTTGTAACTGCAGAAAGTATTTTTATTTTTTCTGTATCAGATAGATCTGCATACCCCGAAGGCAATACATTCTGTTTTGCCGCAATTGCCTCCAACAGTTTGCCATGCACACTGCTTTCCTGGCGCACATCCAGTGAAGCGAAATGAAGGCCAAACACCTCAATTTTACTGATCAGGTTATTGACCATGTGCAGGAAGAGGTTATTGTGCTGGTGGATCACGATATGCCTGATCTGGCGAAGTGGTTCCAGTATCTCTTCTTTTGTAAGGGTGGTTTTGAATCCGGGTATGAAAAGGTTATTGTATAATTTATTTTCCAGGTCGGCCAGCAATACATCTACTCCTTCAAATGTTAGTCTTCTTTTCAACCGACGAACATCCAGGTAATAGCATTTGATAATTCCTCCGCGTAATGCATCAGCTACCTGCAGTGTGATATCCGCATTTACAAAAGGATTTCCGTCCCTGTCTCCACCGGGCCAGAATCCCATGCGGATAATTGAATTGGTTGCATCCACTGCATGTGGGAATTGCGTACGCAGGGAAGAAATGATCCTGCCTGCAGCGGCATAGAAAACATTCTCCAGGTACCATATCAGGCTCACTGCCTCATCATAAGGAGTAGGCTTTTTCTTTTTGAAAAAAGGAGTCTTACCCAGTTGCTGCAGGTAAATATTGACCAGGTTGGTATTATTATCAATGAGTGCTTTTGAAAGATCATTGATGATACCCAATACAGAACCGGGATAAAACTGGGTGGGGTGAGCGGTCAATACCAGCCTCACAGCAAAGTCCTTCAGTTTGTCTGCCAGCATATTCTCCATATTCTGCTGCAATACTTCTGATTCCAGGTGCTTAAGTGTACCTACCCCGTTGATGTCATTGACGTTACGGAAGGCGGCATCTTCCAGGGCATCAAAAAGCACTACCTGCCGTTCTACATATTGGACAAAACGGAAGAGCAGATCATTCCGTTCATTTTCCTTGACATAGGTTGTATGACGATTGAAAAAGTCTTCAAGGATCTCAACCGGGCTGAGCTTTTTCTTGTATCCTTCCTCACAATTATTTTGCAGAAGAGATAGAAGTATCCCTGTTTTTTCAATACGATGAAAAGGGAGAGAAGTAAAAAGGCTGTTGAAGAGCTGAAATTTGATGCCTACTTCATTCCTGAATTGCTGCAATGCCCTGTTTGACGAATGGTCCATTGGTTTTCAATTTGCGAGTGACGATTATGATTATTGTGAGCTGATTGCAAGCAATGATTAGAAAGTGAAAATACTTCATTTCGCTGATTGCATAAAAAAACCCCGGATTTGATCCGGGGTTTAACTTCTATTGGAACAGTTCGATTTTTAATCTTACTCTGCTCCTTTATCTTCTTTACCAGTTTCCCCTGTTTTGGATGTATCTGCCTTCTTTTTGGAACCACCAGCACGGCGGGTTCTCTTGCCAGCAGCAGCTTTACCTTCATCCTTACCCTTACCATAGATCTCGTTGAAGTCAACCAGCTCAATTAATGCCTTTTCAGCATTGTCACCAGGTCTTCTGCCTAATTTGATAACGCGGGTATAACCACCAGGACGGCCAGCAACTTTAGGACCAACAACTGTGAACAGTTCCTTTACCGCTTCCTTATCCTGCAGGTAGCTGAATACAATGCGGTACTGGTGAGTAACCTGTTCTTTGCTTTGTCCTTTAGTACTTTTTGTGATCAGAGGCTCTACATAAGTACGCAGGGCTTTTGCCTTTGCAATTGTTGTTACGATCCTTTTGTGGCTGATGAGCTGAGAAGCAAGGTTGCTCAAAAGGGCATCCCTGTGGGATTTTGTTCTGCTCAGATTTTTGACTTTGTCTCCGTGACGCATGACATTTAATTTATGTACCGCCAATGGCGATACTGATTATTAATAAGGCTATACCGTGTCAGGAATTATAGCCTGTTGGGATAAGTTAAAAGTTATAGCTCATCTGCATCAACACCCAGTTTCTGCAGATCCATTCCGAAGTGAAGACCTCTTTCAGTCAGCACCTGTTCAATTTCAGCCAGAGATTTCTGACCGAAGTTGCGGAATTTCATGAGGTCTTCCTGCTCATACTGTACCAGTTCACTCAGAGAGTTGATCTTGGCAGCTTTCAAACAGTTGAAAGCACGAACAGAAAGATCCAGATCTTCAAGAGGAGTCTTCAATACCTTGCGGAGTTGCAGTGTCTGCTCGTCTACCAGGTCTTCTTTCTTCTCTTCTTTATTGTCGAAAGTGATGTTCTCATCAGTGATGATCATCAGGTGCTGGATCAGGATCCGTGAAGCCTGTTTAACCGCTTCTTCAGGATGGATGGTACCATCTGTAGAAACTTCCATGATGAGCTTCTCGTAGTCAGTTCTTTGTTCAACACGGGTATTCTCGATTGTGTATTTCACATTCTTGATAGGAGTGAAAATAGAATCGATAGGAATGTATCCAAGAGGAGCGTCCTTTGGTTTGTTATCTTCTGCAGGAACGTAACCACGGCCTTTGCCGATAGTCAATTCGATATCCATTTTAGCAGAAGAATCAAGTGTGCAGATCAACAGGTCGGGGTTCATGATCTGGAGGGAATGGGTTCCTTCACCGATCATGCCGGCTGTGAATTCTGTTTTATTCTTGAGAGATAAAAGGATCTTTTCGTTGGTTACTTCGTGATCAACGATCTTCTTAAAACGAACCTGTTTGAGGTTCAGGAAAATTTCCACCACATCTTCGCTCACACCTTTCATGGTAGCGAATTCATGTTCAACGCCTTCAATCTTTACACCCACGATAGCATACCCTTCCAGTGAATTCAGCAATACACGGCGGAGTGCATTACCAATTGTTACACCATATCCTGGTTCCAGGGGACGAAACTCAAACTGAGCTTCGAAATCTGTAGCCTTCTGGAGAATGATCTTATCCGGTTTTTGGAAATTTAAAATAGCCATATTTTAACCTTTAAATTTTAGACAAATGGTAATTGAAATGTTGGATTTTATCCTTTGGACAATCATCCAAAAATTCCAATGCTAATTCTTTATTTGCTGTACAACTCCACAATAAGCTGTTCCTTGATATTCTCAGGAACGCTTTCTCTTTCAGGGTAGGTGATGAACGTACCCTTGAATTCTGTTTCGTTGAAATCCAGCCAGTTGAATTTTGGGTTCTTGGCACGAACCACGCTGGTAATAGATTCTCTTCCTTTACTACCTTCCTTAATAGTAACAACGTCGCCGGGTTTTAGTTGATAGGACGGTATGTTCAACACATCACCGTTCACTTCAATATGTTTGTGGCTCACTAACTGGCGTGCTGCAGGACGTGAAGGAGCGATGCCCATGCGGAAAATAGCGTTATCCAAACGAGCTTCCAGCAATTTGATCAGGTTTTCCCCTGTTACGCCTTTGCGGCGGGCGGCCTCATCAAATGTTTTGCGGAACTGTTTTTCCAATATACCGTAGGTATACTTGGCTTTTTGCTTTTCACGAAGCTGAAGTGCGTATTCACCCAGTGTTTTACGCTTGCGTTGTGCGCCATGCTGACCCGGAGGGTTGCTGTTCTTACCTAACCATTTACCATTGCCTAAAATAGGCTCTCCGAACATGCGAGAGATCTTGGTCTTGGGACCAGTGTAACGTGCCATAGTTTTTATTCATTTCGATTTTTTTTGAAACGGTGCTACGATCGGTAAAAAATCGTAAAAAATAAATCGGGCACCCTTTGTTAAATGTAAAACCGAGGCTCTACTATGTATTTATTTCGAAAAGGCCAATTTCGAACTTTCGAAATTGCACTTTCCAAAATTTCTTAAACTCTTCTTTTCTTCGGTGGACGGCAACCATTGTGCGGAAGAGGAGTTACGTCTTTGATCATAACTACTTCAATACCGCTTTGTGCCAGGGCGCGGATAGAGCTTTCACGACCTGCTCCCGGACCCTTTACATATACATCCACTCTTTTCAAACCAGCATCAAGTGCTGTTTTGGCAGCATCAGAAGATGCCATCTGGGCTGCATAAGGAGTATTCTTTTTAGAACCCTTAAAACCCATCTTGCCTGCACTGCTCCAGGAAATCAACTGTCCGTTCTTGTTGGTAAGGCTGATGATAATGTTGTTGAATGTGGCAGAGATATGTGCATCACCGTATGCATCTACTTTCACCACTCTTTTCTTGTTAGTCTGCTTTGGGCTGGAAGCCTGCTGCGACTGTTGTGCTTTTGCCATAATTGTGTTCTGAGGTAGTCTTTAAGTTTGTTATCCTCATCTTTCGATGAGTTGAACTAATCCTCCTGCGACTTACAAGCGATCCGTAATTAGTTCAGTTTGTCAGTAAGTCTTATGTGTATTGAAATTTTGTGTTTTGTGTTAAAAAACTTAAACCCAAAATTTCAAAGCTCTTTATCGATTTATAATAAAACTGATCGCATAGAGCAATCAGCATATTATGCAAATTATTTCTTAACTGCTTTCTTCTTACCCGCAACTGTCTTACGCTTTCCTTTTCTTGTACGGCTATTGGTTTTGGTACGCTGACCACGAACCGGCAAGCCCTTACGATGACGCAGACCACGATAGCAGGCGATATCAAGCAAACGCTTGATGCTGGTCTGCACTTCTGAACGAAGCTGACCTTCAACTTTGAACTCATCCGTAATGGTATTACGGATAGCATTCAGGTCATCATCATTCCACTCATGTACCTTCTTGTCACGGCTGATACTATTCTTGTCCAGAATATATTTTGCAGTGGAAGGTCCAATACCGTAGATATAGGTAAGACCTATTTCGCCTCTTTTATTTTTGGGTAAATCAACACCGGCAATACGAGCCATTGTTATCTTGAATTTTAAATTTTAATTCCAATAACGATTAAAACTTTATAACAAAAACGTACAATTTTTAATCGTCAATATTTCATTTCATTCAGCAGCTTATCCCTGTCTTTGCTTGAAGCGGGGATTCTTTTTGTTGATAACATACAGTTTGCCTTTCCGGCGAACGATCTTGCAATCAACGCTACGTTTCTTAATGGATGCTCTTACTTTCATTTTATTTAAGCTTTTATCCCGATAGCTATCGGGACTGTTCCTAATTACTTGTATCGGAAGATGATCCTTCCCCTACTTAGATCATAAGGGCTCATCTCCACCCCTACTTTATCTCCTGGTAAAATTCGTATGTAGTGCATCCTCATTTTTCCAGAGATGGTGGCCAGTATTTCGTGGCCATTTTCAAGCTTTACTCTGAACATAGCGTTCGATAAAGCCTCTATAATTACTCCATCTTGTTTAATCAGGGGTTGTTTGGACATACAAATTTTAGGGGTGCAAAGATAGGAGGATAGCCCCGAAAAAAGAAAAAACCTGCCCTTTTTTTCAGATGTCGCCTCTAAAAAGACAAGGTGGAGACAAAAACAGGCTAAATTATTCCATTTCAGGGCCTTTTCAATGAGTAGATATGCCTTCCGGGTTGCCCTATTCGCCATATGGCCAGGGATGGCCATTAACGAAAAAATGGCCCGGAGGCCTTATTTTACCATTGGTTTTTCCAGTGGCACCTTGGTCATGTCCAGATGAAGGTTCTGGAGCTGGTGCACACCCAGCGGAAAGTTGAAATGACGACGGTCTTCCCGCCACCACATGTCGATATTGCTGAAATTGTCCCTGTTGGGGGTTACCAGTCGGAAAGAGTCTTTTTTGTACTTGATGCCGCCTTCAAACTCTTCTTTGGTAAACCCAAGCGCCATAAGCTGGCTTTCATCAAGTGGAATGGGCTTTACTTCATCCAGTGTATACCAAAACTCCTGGATTCCGTTATCCACAAGCACCTGATGGTCCTCATGGCTAACTCTTACAACAACCCCTTCCCTTTCAACGCCGTCATCATTGACGGAAAGAATGTCACCCTGTTTGAGATCTCCTAATTTGAGCATAGCAATACGTTTTTGTGTATTCTAAATTTAAGGAAACGGTTGCTATTATCGGGCCAGAAAGCCCTTTATTTTCTTACTGTTAACCTAGGACCTCTTCCGGTAGCTTATAACGGCCCAGGTATTTAAACCTGCCGCAAAGCCCAATAC